>JBDSIC010000426.1:0-7627 GCA_039918195.1 Mucilaginibacter sp. | reverse complement strand
TTTTGCAATTATAGCAATCATTTTAGGAGTTGTATTATTTAAGCAATTTGACTTTGAAACCTTGAAATTCAAGCATACGGGACTAGCTATTGTTTACATGATCACTTTTGCATTCTCCATTTTCGTTTTAATAAGAAACTACAATGATCAGCCGGGGGAATAAAAAACCTGCCTGCGTATTGATGCCCGTTATATCCTAAGGTTCAGCATAAGTACAATATTTCTTTGCCGGTAGTTCACAGCCATATCACATCATCACTCAATTATCCGCGCAAAATCTTTTCCATTTTTCTACCCTTCGCCAACTCATCTACCAATTTATCCAGGTACCGGACCTGCCGCGTTAAAGGGTTCTCAATTTCTTCTATACGATATCCGCAGATCATCCCGGTTATGAGGGACGCGTTTGGGTTTAGCGCAGCCTGCTGAAAGAACTTTTCAAAAGTTGCATTTTCTTTTACCAGTTTCTCCATCTTATTATTATCAAAGCCGGTTAACCACGCTATAACATGATTCAATTCTTCTTTTGTCCTGCCTTTTTTCTCCACTTTTGTGAGATACAGAGGGTAAACCGAGGCAAAGGTCATTTTTGCTATACGTTGATTGTGTGTATCGAGAATGTTCATACTTTGTAAGCTTTGTTGATGCAGCTATAAATAATCCAATTATTCAGGCACAAAATTAATAACTAAATTATTGGTACAATACCATAGATGTTCGGAATATTAAAATGTCATGTTGAGCATGTACTCTTAAAACAACTAAGTTATTTCATCGATTGCAGTTCAAAATATAATATCTTTGAAAACCGGTATTATATTAGATAGCAATCACTTTACCGGGCAGTATATATAATGGATATTAAGCAATATATAGCAAACGGCGTACTGGAAGATTTTTCACTGGGTTTACTCAGCGAGGAAGAATCGGTGTCTGTTATTGAAGTATGCCGGCAATATCCTGAAATTGCAGCCGAGCTGATCGATATAGAAAATGCGCTTGAAAAATATGCTGTACTCCACGCTATTCCCCCATCAGATCTTTTACGCTTAAAGGTTTTAAAGGAATTAGGTTTTGATGAGACGTTACCGGCGCTCGACTTAAATAACCTGCCGGTTACCAACAGCCGGGCTAACCACTTACAATGGCTGGAAGCATTAAAGCACTTAATACCTGAAGACCCCGCCGAAGATGTTTTCGCAGCACCGCTGACCAATACCCCGCAGCTTGCCCAAACATTAGTGGTAACCAAATGCGACGTACCCGAAGAAACCCATGGCGACCTGATAGAAAGCTTTTTTATTTTAAAGGGTGAGTGTATATGTGAAGTTGGTAATGAATTACACCACTTACATGCAGGCAGTTTCTTGGAGATACCATTGCATACCACCCACACCATTAAAATTGTATCGCCCTACGTTGTTGGTATTTTACAGCACCGGATGCTGGAGGTATAATTATACGCTGCCGCTTTTGACTCTCCAGTGCCGCTATGGTGCTTTAATATTTATCCCTTCGCTTAGCAACTTTCCGTGTATCAGCTTTGCAAATTCTACTGCGTGTTCACCGTCGCTGTGCAGACATATTGTTTCGGCTTTTAGCGGAACAATTTTATTATTTACAGATATAACCTGCTGATGATTAACTATTTGCATTACATGCCTAATGGATTCATTGCCATCATTTATTAAGGCATTGCTCTCGGTACGCGGGGTAAGCGAGCCGTCGTCGCGGTAAGTGCGGTCGGCAAAGACTTCTGAGGCGGTGCGCAGGCCGAGGTCTTCGGCGGCAGTTATCATCTCGCTGCCTGCCAGCCCGTAAAGTATCAGCAAAGGGTCGAAATTATGTACCGCGTCGGCAATGGCCTTCGCCAGTGCGGAATCGCGTGCGGCCATATTGTATAATGCGCCGTGCGGTTTAACATGGTGCAGCCTGCCCCCTGCCGCTTGTACAAAGCTGTTCAGGGTGCTTATCTGGTATAAGGTCATGCGGTAAGCTTCAGAGGGAGATATCTTCATTTCGCGGCGGCCAAAGCCTTCCAGGTCTGGCAGGCCCGGGTGTGCGCCAATGGCCACGCCTTTCGCCAGTGCTGATTGCACCGTATATTCCATGATCTCGGGGCCGCCGGCATGAAAACCACACGCGATATTGGCCGATGAAATAAAGTCCATCAGTATATCATCATTCGGCATCGGGTAAATACCCAGCGCCTCGCCCATATCACAGTTCAGATCAATAGTCAGCATCGTCATTTATCAATAAAACCTGCTTTTTACCGCAATGCTTAGTTTTTGCAATTGCTTTTCCAGTTCAATATACAGCATTCCGGCTTCATGCGCGGTAATATCTTTAAAATTAATGGCATCGCCGGGTTTAAGCTGGCCGCACAAAGGCAGGTCGACCGCCGCTACCTGTGCTATGCGCGGGTAACCGCCGGTGGTCTGGCAATCGGCCATTAAAAGTATCATGCTGCCATTGCCGGTAACCTGTATTGTGCCGGGCGTAACAGCCGTGGATAGCAGCTCATCATTTACCAAACGGTTTATAGGCGCACCATCCAAATGATAACCCATACGGTTGCTGTTGATGCCCAGTGTGTATGATGTCGTCAAAAAATCAATTACCGACCGGCTATCAAACCAGTTAAACTCATGCGCAGGCACTATCCTGATGGCTTTTCTATCCGCAGGCAGCAAAAGACGTATTGGCAAACCCCAATGTGGGTAATTAATACCCTCAGCTGATAGCGAGTTTAAAATCGCGACCGACACCGGCGATAGTTCCCCTGTATGCTTTAATAGATCCCCCTGTAGTAATGCCCTGCCCTGCATTCCACCCAACGCGGCGGTAATATAGGTGCTGCGGCTACCCAATACCAACGGCACGTCCCAACCGCCTGCTACGGCCAGGTAAGTGCGGCTGCCTGCGGGATTGCTTATTAATCTTATAGTTGTCCCTGCGGGGATAAAAAGAGGCTTTTCGGGCGGTAGTTGCTGTGTACCGGCTGTTAAAATTGCGCCGTCCCCTGCATAAGCTATCAGCATGGCAGTTTCGGCAACAAATTCCGCGCCTGCGTAGGTAAGCTCAATTACCGCATCATGCTCATCATTACCCACCGTGATATTGGCCAGACGCGCCGACAGCATATCCATAGCGCCCGAAACAGGTACTGCCTGCGACAAGTATAGTATCCGCCCCATATCCTGTATGGTGCTCATCAAGCCGGGTTTGATAATTCTCAGTCGCATTACTGATGGGTTAGCCGGTTAAATTCATCCCTGCTTATTGGTTTAAATATCACTTTGTCGCCGGCTTTTAGCAGTGATGGCTGCTGCCTGCCGGCATCAAATAGCTGTAAGGGTGTTTGCCCGATGATTTGCCAGCCCCCGGGTGTTGCAAACGGGTAAATGCCTGTTTGCTTCCCCGCTATACCTACCGAACCTGCCGGTACGCTGCTGCGCGGCATTGCCTTTCGCGGAGATTCCAATATTTCATTCATCCCGCCGAGGTAGGCAAAACCGGGAACAAACCCCATCATGTACACTTTGTACACCGCTTCGCTGTGTAACTCGATCATCTGCTGCGGGGTTAATTGATGCAGTTGTACTACTTCGTTTAGATCGGGGCCAAAATCACCGCCATAGCATACGGGTATGGTGATTGTTTGATAGGCGCCGGCCATTTCTGTAAGGCCGGTATATTTCAGTCCTGTTAAGTAGCCTGATACTTTGGCGAAACTACCTTTCCCGGGGAGTTCGGCACAAGCTGAAACCTGCAAAGGGTCGAAACAGATACTCAGGGTGGTATAAGAAGGCACTGTGGTTCTAAAACCCGGGAACGGATTTTGGCTGATCAAGTCGTTAAAAAGACTTACCTGTTGCAGCGTATCCGTATGTATACTGTTGCCAAACTCCATAGTAACCGCGTGTTCGCTTAAGTAGTAGATACTAAAAGGCCTATTATTAACTGCGGAAGTTGGTATAAGGTTGCTGTCGCCCATAACTGTTAATGCTTAAAGCTATTAAATATTCCGGTAATTGGTATAAACATTGACGTAAACCACCCGCTATGTTGTCGTATATGCACCGTACGGCATAAATAGCTTGCCCGTATATTTGTTTTAGCAATTCACTGATTTACCTAACAGATAAAAAACATCATTATGCAAAAGATAACCACCTTCCTTTGGTTTGATAACAATGCCCAGGAAGCCATTGATTTTTACACTTCAATTTTTGACGATTCGAAACTGGTTAGCACCATGCCCGGCCCCGGCGGTACCTTATTGGGAGCTACTTTTCTGCTGGCCGGGCAGGAATTTTTCGCGCTGAACGGCGGGCCACAGTTTAAGTTTACCGAGGCGATATCGCTGTATGTAATGTGCGATACGCAGGAAGAAATAGACGACAAGTGGGCAAAACTAACTGCCGACGGCGGCGAAGAGTCGCGGTGTGGCTGGTTAAAAGATAAATTCGGTTTATCGTGGCAAATAATACCTCCAATTTTGGGCGAGCTAATGACCAGTAAAGACCGTGAAAAGGGCGGCCGTGTGATGAACGCTATGATGCAAATGGGCAAAATAGATATACAGGCCATAAAGGATGCTGCCGATGGTAAATAAGCATAAACACTGATCCTGCAAAAACCTATTGTTGTTTATTGATAAAAAATAGCGGATTTTTACCCATGACAACACAAGCATGGTTGAAACCACTCATCAATACAACAAAACAAGGATAGCGCCTACGCCCAGCGGTTATTTGCATTTGGGCAATGTGCTGTCGTTTGTCATTACTGCTGGCATTGCCGAAAAATACCGGGCTAAAATATTACTGCGGATAGACGACCTTGACCGTGAGCGTGCCGGCAAGCGATACATCCAGGATATTTTTGATACGCTTAACTTTTTAGGTATCCCATGGGATGAAGGGCCGCGTAATATTAAGGAGCATGAAAACCAATATTCGCAGCTGCACCGGGTGGATAGTTACCAACAGGCATTGCAGCAATTAGCGCAAAGTGGCAGCGTGTTTGCCTGTAGATGCTCAAGGGCCCAAATAAAAAACAATGCGGCTTGTACCTGTGATGCTAAGCACATACCGCTTGATACCGAAAATGCCAGCTGGCGGTTGCGTACAGACAATATAACGACACTGCAAATAAAGAATTTAACAGGCACTACCGAAAGTATTCTACCCGCCGCTATGCAAAACTTTATTATCAGAAAAAAGGATGGCTTCCCCGCCTACCAGCTTACGTCAGTGGTTGATGACCTGCATTATGGTGTGGACCTGGTGGTACGGGGTGAGGACTTGCGGGCATCAACCTTAGCGCAGCATTCCCTGTCGCTTAAACTTGGCGCCGGTGCTTTTCAAAATATCACTTTTTATCATCACCCGCTGCTGCTTTCGCCTACAGGCGAAAAACTATCCAAATCGGCAGGTGATACATCTGTGCAGTATTTGCGCGGGCAGGGCAAAACAGCCGCCGAAATTTATACTATTTTAGGGCAAATGCTTGGTTTGAGCAGCATTATCGATAACCGGCAGCAACTTGCTGAATTACTTGATATTAGCAAATTAAAATAGCAGTTATAGCCATGCCCGAAAACCTGACAGCCAAAACATTTACAGAACGCTTAAAAACCATCAGTTCCACTGCCGAGGCAGAGAAATTAGCGCGTTACTTTAAAACCGGTGAAGGCGAATATGGCGAGGGTGATACCTTTATGGGTGTACGCATGGGCAGCCTTTTCCAACTTTCAGAGGAGTTTATTGATATGCCCGTTGCCGAGGTAGAGAAATTATTAGAAAGCAATATCCACGAAGTAAAAGCCGGCGCGCTAAGCATCATGAACAAGGCTGCCCGCGTTAAAAAATTGCCCGAAAGCCGCAGAAAGGAACTCTACGACCTATACCTGCGCCGCCACGACCGTATCAACAACTGGGACCTGGTTGACCTTGCCGCCATTTATGTAATAGGCTTTTACCTGTTTGATAAGCCCCGCGATATATTGTATAAACTGGCAACATCCGAAAATGTGTGGGAACGGCGCACAGCCATAGTAAGCACGGCCTACTTCCTTAAAAAAGGCCAGCCGGGCGATACCTTCGCGATAGCAAAACTATTACTTAACGATAAGCACGACTTGATACATAAAGCCACCGGCGGCTGGATACGCCAGGCAGGCAAAAGCCATAAGCAATTACTCTTAAGCTTTTTAGATGACCACGCTGCAACTATGCCGCGAACCATGCTGCGCTATGCCATTGAGCATTTGAGCAGCGAAGAGCGAACGTATTATTTAAGCCTGAAAAAGTAATTATACCACCTTATCTATCCGTATCCACTTCATTCCTGCTGCTTCGGCAGATTGTACGCCGGGGTCGCCGTCTTCAAATACCAGGCAATCCTGTGGTGCTATGTCAAGTTTTTCGGCAGCGGCTAAAAACGGGTCGGGAAAGGGTTTGCCGTTGGGGGTTTCGTTGGCGCAAACCGTGACATCTACTAAATGCGTAATGCCTAATAACTTAAGCGTTTTTTCAACTGAAACACGTTGCCCGCCTGACACCACCCCTATTTTAACTTTACCAACATGCGCCTTTAAGTGATCTACCACGAAGTCGATAGGCAGGGTTTTCTCGATGTATTCGTCAAAGAACAGCTGCTGGCGCTCGTGCGCGAATGCAACCGGGTCGAACGTGCTGTTGTATCGCTTGTTTATCTCTTCAACCACGGCAACTACCGGCCAGCCGGCCAGTTCGTCTATCATATCCCCATCAATATTAACGCCTGCCTCGGCAGCTATATGCACATAGGTATCGCGGTGCGCGCCCATGTTATCGGCCAGTGTGCCGTCGCAATCATATAAAAAAGCCTTAAAATCCCCGGCCGAAAGGTTGGTCAATGCTTCTAACCGCTTATCAATCACATTTTCTGTAGTACTCATTTTGCAAATTTTATAAAAAATATCTTTACCGGCTTCATAACAAAGTAAACAAGCTATTAATATTGTAAGGCATCATCCCGGGTGGTTGCATAGGCCTTTGCAAAGTCGGGCTTTTTGGTTTGCGATGCCACAAAGGCTATCCCATTCAGTATATGTTTTACAAATACCGGGTCGCTGTAATTCTCTTTGGAGTGGCCAAGCGTGGTTATCCATATGGTGCCGCCGTCAAATTTTTGGTACCAAACCGCGGGGTACAAACCCACAAATGGTGCAGCCGCTTTTTCGGACAGGCCGGGCTTTAACGTGGTGATATCATGCGCCATGAGTACGGTAATGCCGGGATATAGTTCTTTACCAAAATAACATTCATCCTCGCGCACCCACACTTTAGGTAAACCCTGCATCGAAGGATGTTCCGGCGCGATAACTTTCACGCTGAACTTCTGGTAAAAATCGTGAACCGCAAAGGTGCAGCCCAGCATCTGTTTAAACCAGGTCCACTTACGCTCGGTACCGGTAACCGAGTGTATGCCCACAAAGCCTCCTCCTGCTTCAATGTAATGCCTGAAAGCCAGCCGTTGCATGTCCGTGTCAAACACATCGTTATTGGTACTGGGGAATATCAACAGGGTGTATTGCTTTAAATTGTCTTCGGTAAACACTTCCGGCTTGTCACTC
>JBDSIC010000425.1:0-3955 GCA_039918195.1 Mucilaginibacter sp. | reverse complement strand
TCAATACGTAATAACTGGTGACTGCCCGCCAATACCCTTGTTTTTACCGTGGTAGGGCGGTTGCTGTCAGTTAAAATAGTATTAGTAGCAACGCCTTCATCATTTAGTATAGTAGTAAGCAATTTGCCGTAAACATCATCGCCGATAATGCCGCCAACCATTACGCTTGCACCTAATGATACCAGGTTTTGTACCACGTTACCCGCACCGCCCAGTGTGTTGGTTTCATTTTTAAGGTTAACAATAGGCACAGGCGCTTCGGGCGAGAGGCGCGTGGCACTGCCGGTGATATAATGATCTATCATCAGGTCGCCTATAACCAGTATGTTGGGTTGCCTGCCTGTTTGCTGCAGTGCGTGTACTTTATCTGTTAACGTCATTATTGTTTATTTCCCGGCCTTTCTGTTGCTGAAGAACTCTTTAATTTCCTGCAATGATAAGGCATTTAAACACCTTTCTTTATATAATCCGCCTTTACGGGCGGCATTTATGCCAAAATGCATATCCAAAAAGCCTTCGTTACGGTGCGCGTCGGGGTTAATGGATAACCATACGCCTTTATCCAGCGCATATTGGTGCCAGCGCCATTCCAGGTCCAGCCTAAGCGGGTTGGCATTTATTTCTATCACCACGCCATTGGCGGCGCAAGCGTCAATCACTTTTTTATGGTCGAAAGTATATCCCTTACGGCTAAGCAGCAGCCTGCCGGTGGGGTGGCCCAGTATGGTGGTATAAGGGTTTTCAATGGCTTTTATCAAGCGCGCGGTAGCTTTTTCCTCGTCCATTTTCAGGTTGGAGTGGATGGAGGCTACAACAAGGTCAAAGCGTTTTAATATTTCCTCGGGGTAATCCAGCGAGCCATCATTTAAAATATCCGATTCGATGCCTTTAAATACATGAAAGCTATCCAGCTTTTTATTCAGGTGGTCTATCTCTTCGTGCTGTTGCAATACGCGCTCAATGCTTAGTCCTTTGGCATAAACGGCAGTCTTGCTGTGGTCGCACATGCCTAAATATTCCAGCTTCAGTTCGTTTTGGCAGTGGGCAGCCATTTCTTCAATGGTGTGCACGCCGTCGCTCCAGGTACTGTGGTTATGCAGGGTGCCTTTCAGGTCGTTATATGATATCAGCGTAGGGAGGTCGTCTTTTGAGGCCTTTTCAATATAGCTGTTTCCCTCGCGCAGTTCGGGCTGCATCCAGCATAACCCCGCTTTTTTATAGATGATCTCTTCATTTTCAGGCTCTTCAAGCGGCTCAGGTATGCGCTCTAAAACAGCTTGAATATGCTCATCATCACCGGTATTTAAAAATAGTTGTTCGTAATAGTCGCCTTTATCAACACAAATAATATCCACCAGCAGGCCATTGCTTAATTCGCCGTTAACATGGTTTTTGGTGACCACCGGGTTTTTTAATAATTCTGATTGCGCTATGGTAGTAAGCGCCATCTGCTCATCGGTAGTGCCAACAATGATGCTTAACTCGGTAATGATCTCGCAATACCGGCGAAATTCTCCGGTAAAATTCTTCAGCGCTTCGGGGAATATCGCCTTTATCTCTTTCAAAAAGTCGTGTGCTTCCTGCTCCACCTGGGCGTACAGGAACTTGCCATTGCTCGCCATCCTGAACTCGATGGCCTTGCGTATCTCTTCCTGTGTTTTCAGGCCAAAGCCTTTTGCCTCTATCAGGCGGTTCTCGTTACAGGCGTAGTACAGTTCCCCTGTGGTTTCAATGCCAAGGTCCTTCCAGATAACGGCTACCTTTTTTGGCCCGATACCTTTGATCTTCATCATCTCAACCACACCTTCGGGCGTGTTGGCAAGCAGTTCCTCCAGTTCGGCCATCGTGCCTGTTTCAAGCAGCTCAACTACTTTAGCTGCTATGCTTTTACCAAAGCCGTCTATCTTTTCCAGCTCACCAATACTTTTACCGGCAAGCGCAAATGGCAGCTTATCAGCCTTAAAAGCAGCATTGGCTACCGACCGTATTTTAAACGGGTTAACCTCATGCAGTTCCATGAGTTGCGATAACAGGCGAAGTGTACGGGCTATTGGTTTATTTTCCATGCGTTAGTTAGCGGTAAAAATACAAAAAGCCGCCCTGTACACAAGGCGGCTTTTAAATAAATTGTTTGGTGTTATTTTATCACCGTGTTAAACGGCAGGCGTGCCTGCGGCACGCGCATAATGCTTTTTAGTTTGTTTACCTGTTCATAGTACTGGTAGCTGTCGCCCAGTTCAGATTTTAGCATGCTGGTTTTTATTTTGACACTAAAGCTTTCACCCAGTTTACTAAAGGCGCTTTCCTGCTCGGGGTAGGTAACTACTTTATAGTTTTTAAGTTTAGCCATTTTTGCTGCTGATTTAACCGCGTCGTTAATATCGCCCAAGCGGTCAACCAGGCCTATTTTAAGTGCCTGTGTACCAGTCCACACACGACCCTGGCCAATGCTGTCAATGTATTTTTGCGATTTGTGACGGCCATCTGCCACTACTTTGGTAAAGGTATCGTAACCGTGGTTCACCATGTTTTGCAATATAGCGCGCTCGGCAGGGGTAAGCGGGCGCGAAATATCGCCTAAGTCCGCATACTCCCCGGTTTTTACACCATCAAATGTAAGACCCAGTTTTTCGTTAAAAAACTTTTGCATGTTTGGCAATATGGCAAATATACCTATAGAGCCGGTAATGGTATTTGGCTGCGCGAAGATAGAATCGGCCGCGCATGATATATAATAACCGCCCGAAGCTGCCACATCGCCCATAGATACGATAACAGGTTTCACCTTTTTAGTTAAGCTAACCTCGCGCCATATCACATCAGATGCCAGTGAACTGCCGCCGGGTGAGTTAACGCGTAAAACAACAGCTTTCACCTTGTCATCAAGCCTTAACATGCGTAATGTTTTTGATAATTTCTCGGAACCTATCGACTCGGCATCGCCATCACCGCTGTTAATATCGCCCGATGCGTACACCATCGCGATGCGGTTTCTTGATGAGGTGCTTTCCTCGTCGTCCTCATCCTTTGCCGAGGCTGCATGGGTATATTCGCCTATCTCGATGCTGTTCAGATCATCTTCCTGGTCAACATCGGTGCGTTTTTTCAGGTCATTTAATATTTCGTCCTTGTATTTCAGGCCGTCAACCAGCTTATATTTTAACGCGTCCTTAGGGTCACGGATAGCCATCCTGTTGGCATAATTAAACAACGAATCTTTATTTATACTGCGGCTTTTGCTGATGCCGGTTAAAAAATGATCGTACAAAGAGTTAAGGTACGAGCTAACCTGCATACGGTTGGCATCGCTCATTTTGGTGAGTATAAAAGGCTCAACGTAGCTTTTATAAGTGCCTACCTTTATTACCTGCGCCTCGATGCCCAGTTTATCAAGCGCACCTTTCATGAACATGGTTTCCGAACTAAAGCCGCTCAATTCAAAATAGCCATTGGGGTTAATGTAAACCTTATCAGCTACAGAAGCCAGGTAATAAAATGCCTGGGTATATACTTCGCCGTAGGCTACAATGAACTTGCCCGATTTTTTGAAATCTAACAGCGAATTGCGAATTTCTTCGGTAGTAGCCTGGCCGGATAGCATATAGCTTTCGTTCAGGAATATACCCTTGATGTTATCGTCCGTTTTGGCCTTTTTAATATTGGCCAAAATATCGTTCAGACCTATTTTTTTGGTTTTGTCCAGGCCTAAAAAACTTAGTTCGGCAAAGGGATCTTTGGGTGTGCGCTCGTCAATAGGTTGTTTTAATTCAACCAGTAATACGGAGTTCTCATCAACCTTTACATCCTTGTCTTCTGCGGCAGACATTATTCCGGCTAAAAGAACAAAGAAAAGAATTACAATGATGCCGGTGGTAAGGAAAAGGCCAAGCATGGTGGCCAGTACAAATTTGAAAAATTGTTTCATTAAATATTATAATCTGTTTATCTATGCAAA
>JBDSIC010000424.1:0-3468 GCA_039918195.1 Mucilaginibacter sp. | reverse complement strand
TTCCGGGCCAGCGGCGAATGCTATCAGATGGCATATCATAATGGCCACGTGTTGCTATAGCTGAGGTGGTTTCGGTACCTATAAATATTTTTCCCGGGTAACGGTCATGGAAACCAGGGAATTCTTTTTCGGCATAATTATATCCTACCAAATCAAGCGCTCCCGATTTAATGACCTGGTTTTTCGGACTTGGGTCATTATTGGCTGTAGTAATAGGGCGGGTTTTGTCCAGGCTATGTACAATGGCTCTCAACTGCGGCGCTATACGCAATGCGCTGGTATCACTTTGCTGCGGTATTTCGTTACCAATGCTCCAAATAAATACACTTGGGTGGTTTCGGTCGCGCAGTATCTGATCTTGTAGATCTTTTTTATGCCATTTGGCAAAGTACAAGTGATAGTCAAACTTGCTTTTACCTTTTTCCCAGCAATCAAACGCTTCATCCATTACAATAAAGCCCATTTTGTCGCATAAGTCAAGCAGCTCGGGAGCCGGTGGGTTGTGTGATGTACGGATGCCATTAACACCCATACTTTTTAAAATTTCCAGTTGTCTTTGCAGGGCACGTGTATTTAACGCTGCGCCCAGGCTACCCAGATCATGGTGATCACATACACCTAATATTTTAAGCGGCTTTCCGTTCAGGGAAAATCCTTTATCAGCATCAAATTTAAAATATCGAATGCCTAATGGTGTGGTATACTCATCAATAACTGTATTATTAGCTATTACCTGCGAAACTACTTTATACAAATAAGGTTTAGCAACCGACCATAATGTTGGTTTGGTAACTTCAAATTTTTGGTTGATAGTAGTTATGGTATCACCGGTGCTAATGTTATTGGTTACCCGGTTAGCCACAGCAACACCCGCCGCGTTATAGATGGTTGTTTTAACCGAATATGGGGATATTTTACCCGCAAATTTTCTGATCTTAACACCCAAATTAACAGAGGCCGAAGCACTGCTAACTTTTGGAGTGGTAACAAAAGTTCCCCAATGATCAATAGCCAGCCTGCCGGTAGTAACCAGCCAAACATTTCGATAAATGCCCGAGCCCGAATACCAACGTGAGTTGGGTTGCGCAGAATTATCAGCCTTAACCGCAATTATGTTAGGCTTAGTGCCATAATTTAAATAAGGTGTTAATTCATACCTGAACGATATATACCCATTGGGCCTGAAACCTAAATGATGACCATTTATCCATACATCACTTTTTTCGTATACGCCGTCAAAATCAATATAAGTTATTTTGCCTTTTGATGATTCAGGAACAGTAAACGTTTTGCGGTACCAGCCTATGCCACCCGGTAAAGCACCGCCACCAGTTGTAGCAGGAGCATCTTTACTAAACTGGCCTTCAATACTCCAGTCATGTGGTAAATTAAGCGCGCGCCAGTTATTATCATTTAAAGTTGGGTCTTGCCCATTAGTAACATCACCTAAATGGAAATGCCAACCTTTGTCAAAATCAGCAACCGATCGGATCGGCTGTGAAAATGCTACAGGTATAATTAATATCCCCAGCCCGATAATTGAAAATAGTTTTTTAAACATGTTAGTATTAAAATTTATATAGAAGCTATTTTGGTGAACATCCCTGCGTAATACTTGCGCCACCCCCAGCCTAAAAGTAAATTAGGACCAAGTAATAAAACGCCCATGTACCAGCCTGATGGCACTAATATGGTATGAAACAAAAACACGTTCAAACTAATAGGAAAAACCACCACAGCCGAAAACGGCGCATAACGATTAAATAGTAACGACAAGCCGCATACTACTTGTATTACTTTCATCATAGGATAAATATAGCCTACGCCTTTAAGCCCTGACACTAAAGCCCCCGTTACTCCGGTATGCAAAGGTTGATATGGAATAAAATGCAAAAAGTAATCCAAGCCAAATACCAGGTACAAAAAGCCCAGTACAAGGCGGGATATTAATACAATAGTTTTCATACTTAGTCTGCTGTAGGGGTTGCTGTAAACAGGCCAGCATAATATTTACGATACGCGTATCCCAAAAACAAATGAACTAATAATATTCCTATAGCCATTGGTGCACCGGATTGAGCTAACTCAACATGGAACAGAAAAATGTTTATAGTGATTGGGAAAAGTACCACCAAAATCAATGCAGTAAAGCGATTTACTATCAAAGCTAAACCACATATTACTTCCAATCCTTTTAAGAACGGGAAAAAATAACCTGATCCGTATAATCCGCCACTAAAGGCAGTAGCTTGCGGACTCATAGGCGGTTGTTGCATATGCATAAAATCATAAAAAAAATTAATGCCAAATACCAAGAAAAGGAGGCCCAGTAATACACGGGCAATTAATACTGCAATCTTCATAGTGAGTAGTTTTATGTTTAGCTTATTCAAAACTTAGTAATTAAATTGACATAATCAAATGTTAGTATAGTTTTTAAACCAAACAGGTGTTACATTCGTTAATATGAGTATGAACTTACAAAAAATAGTATTTGGCAGTGGCTGCTTTTGGTGCACTGAAGCCATATTTCAAACCGTAAAAGGGGTAATAAGCGCTACATCCGGTTACATGGGTGGGCAGATTGAAAACCCTACTTACGAGCAGGTTTGCACAGGCACTACCGGGCATAATGAGGTTGTGGAGATAGCATATGATGCTAACGAGGTAACCTTAGATGAATTGTTGCTCATATTTTTTAAAACCCATGACGCTACAACATTAAACCGCCAGGGTAATGATATTGGCACCCAATACCGATCAGCTATATATTATTATAATGAAGAGCAAAAGCAGCAAGCCGAGACCATGTTAAAAAAGCTTACTGATGAAAAAATATACGATAAACCTATAGTGACCGAAATTACCCCAGCATCTGAGTTTTATCGCGCCGAACAATATCACCAGGATTATTTTTCGGAGAACTCCAGTAAATCATATTGTGCTTTTGTGATACAGCCCAAGTTAAATAAGTTTGCCAAAGAGTTTTTAGATAAAATTAAACCAGAGTTGTTGCAATAATTGTATTTGTGCTAGATGAAAAAAATCAAGCTTTTTTTATTACCGGTACTTATTTGCTCCATATTTTGTCAGGTCGCTAGAGCACAGCAAGAGGCCATACCATCTATAGCAAATAGCGGCAAAGCATGGGCCCTGCTTTACCAGCAACGTGCTGCCGAATACCGTGCCGTATGCTTCCAGGCTTATAACTTAGCCCGATTACGTTTAGATGCGGCGTTAAAGATCCGCGGAAAAAAACCTTTGGCAATAGTTACTGATATTGATGAAACCCTTTTGGATAACAGCCCTTATGATGCTGCCAGGGCTATAAAAAATCTTGATTTCGACCTGCCCGGCTGGAAAGCATGGACAGCCAAGGGCATTGCAGATACGGTACCGGGCGCACCTTCGTTTTTAAAATACGCGGCCTCAAAAGGGGTAACGGTGTTTTACATTACCAACAGGGAT
>JBDSIC010000423.1:0-5858 GCA_039918195.1 Mucilaginibacter sp. | reverse complement strand
CGGTTAAAATGGGGCTTGCCTGTAATTGTACTATTAACCAGCAAAACTCATTCGCCCGTAAAAACTACTTTTATGCCGATCTGCCTAAAGGCTACCAGATATCGCAGGACCAGGCGCCTATTTGCCTGGGCGGGCATATCAAAGTAAAACTTAACGACGGTACCCAAAAAAATTTAGCCCTTCACCACATCCACATGGAAGAAGATGCAGGAAAAAGCTCGCACGATAACCACAATACCGACTCGCTGATAGATCTGAACAGGGCAGGAGTGCCACTGCTGGAAATAGTAACCGAACCCGATATGCGCAGCGCAGAAGAAGCCGGTCATTTTTTAACCGAGATACGCCGCCTGCTGCGCTACCTTGATATTTGCGACGGAAATATGGAAGAAGGCAGCATGCGCTGCGATGCCAACATATCTGTAAGGTTAAAGGGCGCTACCGAATATGGCAGCCGCTGCGAGGTAAAGAATTTGAACTCAATACGTAATGTACAGCGCGCTATCGAGCATGAGTTTGAGCGCCAGGTAAATGTAATAGAGGCCGGCGGGCATATAGACCAAAACACTTTAAATTTTAATGCCGATACTGGCGAAACATCAGTGCTGCGCACCAAAGAGATGGCAAACGATTACCGCTATTTCCCCGAGCCTGATCTGCAGCCGATGGAGTTGAGCGTGGCCTATATCGAAAACATTCGCACGCAATTACCGGCGTTACCGCAGGAGTTGCATGATAAATATATAATCGAACTGGGCCTGTCGGAATATGATGCGTCGGTAATTACTGCCGACAGGGAAATGGCCATGTACTTTGAGGAACTGATAAAACAAACCACTAACTACAAAGCCGCCGTGCACCTGTTAATGGGCCCGGTAAAATCGCATCTGAACGATACGGGTACTTATATCACTGATATCAGCATAACACCCACCCAGCTGGCCGGCATTATTAAACTGATGGACGCGGGCCTGGTAAATCACACTGTGGCCTATCATAAGTTATTCCACGCATTGCTAACCGCACCCGGTAAAACAGCCGAAGACCTGGCTAAAGAGCTTAACCTGCTCATCAGCACGGATAATAACGAGGTGGACGGGTTTATCCGCGAAGCCCTGGCTAAATTCCCGGATAAGGTTAAAGAATACCATAAGGGTAAAAAAGGCGTTTTAGGGTTGTTTATGGGCGAGGTGATGAAACGATCAAAGGGAAAGATAGATCCGCAGAAAACCAATCAATTATTAATACAACAATTAGAAGCTACCAAATGAGAACCCGTTTAATTTTAACCGTTATTGCCTGTGTAAGTATATTCATGTATTCGTGTAAAAGCGGGGCTGATCATCCGGGTTTTACCATTACGGGGCAGATACATAATGCCGACTCGCTAAAAGGTGTCGAGCTGCTTAAGCTTGACAGTAACAATCTTACAGGTGTAGATACCGCTGAGATAGATGCTTCCGGTAAATTCAAGTTAGAAGGTTCGTCATCTTACGATAATCTTTTCAGGATAAAAATAGGGGATAATAACTATGATATCATCGCGCACGACGGCGATGATATAGAATTTGAAGCAACTGTAGGCACGGGTGATTTTACTGCCAAAGGCTCGCAGGACGAAGCAGAACTGAAAGCATTTAACAGCCTGAACAAAAAATTCAGCACTAAAAACAGCCAGCTGGTTGCCGAGTATGAAGCTAAAGCCGCCACTAATAAGTCGGACACATTACTAACCTATTACCGGGGTATATTTATGAAAAATACAAGGGAATACAGTAAAGATGTGCTGACTTTTGTTGATAAGAACAAAAACTCACTTGCCGCCTTTTACGCCGCCTCGTCTGTAGATCCACGCGAAAACGAAGGTGCGCTGGTAGCCTATGCCGAAAATATTAAGGATAAGTTTACTGATAACCCGATGGTTCAGCGCTTTATTAAGCAAATGATAGCCATTAAACCTGTATCAATAGGTGCCAAAGCGCAGGATTTTACGCTGCCGGGATTAGATGGTAATAGCATCAGCCTGGCCGATTATAAAGGAAAGTATGTAATGATAGATTTTTGGGCATCATGGTGCAGGCCCTGCCGCATGGAAAACCCTAACGTGGTAAAACAATACAATGCCTACAAAGCAAAAGGGTTTAATATTTTGGGCATATCGCTTGATAATGAGAAACCGAGGTGGGAGGAAGCCATAAAAGCCGACGGTTTAACCTGGACACATGCTTCAAGTCTTTTAGGTTTTGATGGCCCGGTTGAGCGCATGTACCAGGTAACTGCTATACCATCAAATTATATAATTGATCCGAATGGCGTTATCATCGCGAAGAATATTACCGGCAGCGCACTTGAAGAATTTTTAAGCAAGACCTTTAATAAGCCTTAATCCAATGTTAAAATAAAGTGATGCTTAACAATTTGTTAATATACGCTTAACTATTTAGTCGAACTAAGCGTATACTTTTATACCAAAATTTAACGTGTAATGAGCAACACTGCAAAACAGAAGATACTTATAGTTGATGATGAACCCGATATACTGGAGCTTATTGAGTATAATTTAAAGAAAGAAGGTTACCAGGTATTTTTGGCCCACAATGGCCAGGAAGCTGTTGCCGAAGCCAAACGGTCGTTACCTGACCTTATTGTGCTGGATATAATGATGCCTAAAATGGACGGCATTGAAGCTTGCCGCATTATGCGCACCATGCCCGAGTTTAAGAATACCTTTATGGTGTTTTTAACCGCCCGCAGCGAAGAATACTCAGAGATAGCCGGCTTTAATGTTGGCGCTGATGATTATATAGCCAAACCTATTAAACCACGCGCATTGGTTAGCCGTATCAACGCCATACTACGCCGCAACGCCCCTTCAGAAGAAGTGGTGGACAATAAACTGGAAATAGGTGACCTGGTAATAGACCGCGAAGCTTACCTTGTATTTAACAAGGGCGAACGAACCGTATTAGCGAAAAAAGAATTTGAACTGCTGTACCTGCTGGCATCAAAACCCGGCAAAGTTTATACCCGCGAGGTAATACTAAAAAATATTTGGGAAGATTCGGTAGTGGTTACTAACCGTACTATTGATGTACACATACGCAAGCTAAGAGAAAAACTTGGAGATGATGTGGTGTCGACGGTAAAAGGTGTAGGCTACAAATTTGACAAAAAAGCCCCCAATTAAGGAGGCTTTTTTTGTTAACCTAAATATGATTTCAGGATCTTACTCCTGCTGGTGTGCCGCAAGCGTTGTAGCGCCTTGTCCTTTATCTGCCTTACACGTTCGCGTGTCAGGTTAAATTTTTCTCCAATTTCCTCCAGGGATAGGGGATGGTTGGTGCCTAAGCCAAAGAACAACACGATGATCTCACGTTCGCGCTCGGTAAGCGTCGAAAGAGAGCGTTTTATCTCTTCAGATAATGATTCGTTTATTAATATCGAGTCGGTATTTGGCTCGTGGTTTTCCAGTACGTCAAGCAGCGTGTTTTCTTCACCCTGTACAAACGGCGCATCCATCGATACGTGGCGGCCCGAGTTGCTTAATGTATCAGATATTTTGTCAACCGTAGTTTCTAATATATCGGCCAGTTCTTCAGGAGATGGCTCACGCTCAAATTCCTGCTCCAGCTTTGAAAATGCCTTGCTTATTTTACTTAATGAACCTACCTGGTTTAACGGCAAACGTACTATACGCGATTGCTCGGCAATAGCCTGTAATATCGACTGGCGGATCCACCATACAGCGTATGAAATGAATTTGAAGCCTTTGGTCTCATCAAAACGTTTGGCTGCTTTTATCAGGCCCAAGTTGCCCTCGTTTATAAGGTCGCCCAGGGTTAAGCCCTGGTTTTGGTATTGCTTAGCTACGGATACTACGAAACGAAGGTTGGTTTTGGTTAAACGTTCCAAAGCAGCCTGGTCGCCTTCCCTTATTTTTTGTGCGAGGATTACTTCTTCTTCGGCAGTTATAAGGTCAACTTTACCAATTTCGTGGAGATATTTATCAAGCGACTGTGATTCACGATTAGTGATGGATTGGGTTATCTTGAGTTGTCTCATCTATTTATAAGCCTCGATTCTTTGTTTTAGAATAGAACGTGCAAAAGTATAAATTTGTTCTTAAAAAAGCATTTGCGTAAAGATATTTACGCCGTAATTATACAAAAAATCTTATATATCCTGCAACCTGAAAGTGTCTTTAACCCGTATGCCTTTTTCGGTTTGCTGCAGTGTGCAGCACTCGTTTACGGCATCGTGCTCAAAATACAAAATATAATCATTTTCCAAAGCCTCGCCCAGTATCTTTTTTTTCTCCTGCAAAGTTTTAAGCGGAAACATATCATACCCCATTACGTAGGGGATAGGCAAGTGGCCCACAGAGGGCAGAAGGTCGGCCATATATAATAGCTTTTTACCGTTGTAATCAACCAGTGGCAGCATCTGAGCGTCGGTATGGCCGTAGGCAAATTTTACATCAATGCCCGGGGCAAAGTTAACGCCGTTTCTGGCTTCAATAAACTGCAGCTGGCCGCTTTCCTGCAGCGGAAAAATATTCTCTTTTAAAAAGGATGCTTTTTCACGCTCGTTAGGGTTTATAGCCCAATCCCAATGCTGCGGGTTGCTCCAGTAAACGGCATTTTTAAATGCGGGCAGCAGTTTGTCGCCTTCGCGTTTTACCGCGCCGCCAACATGGTCAAAATGCAGGTGCGTTAAAAATACATCGGTTATATCATCGCGGTGAAAGCCATTGGCGGCAAGCGACTCATCCATCGTGGGACCATGCAGGTGGTAATGGCTGAAAAACTTTTCATCCTGCTTATTGCCGGTACCTGTATCAACAAGTGTAAGGCGGTTGCCATCCTGTATAAGTAAGCAGCGTAATGCCCATGTACACAGATTTTTATCATCAGCAGGGTTGCTGCGGCTCCAGATAGACTTGGGCACCACGCCAAACATCGCGCCGCCATCCAATTTAAAAAAGCCTGTGTCAATAGTGAAAAGGTTCATACCCCTAATCCCCTAAAGGGGGAATTAAACTTCCAAACCACCATAAGGGGAATTTGGAAGTATTGTTTGTTATTTTGAACTTAATAGTCCCCATGCTTTGCAATAGCTCCCCATTCAGGGGGCTGGGGGGTTATATGTGTATCACCTCGCCATACGCGGCGGCGGCGGCTTCCATGGTAGCCTCGCTCATGGTAGGGTGCGGGTGTACCGATTTGATCAGCTCATGGCCGGTAGCTTCCAATTTGCGGGCTACTACAATTTCGGCAATCATTTCGGTAACGTTGTAACCTATCATGTGCGCGCCTAATATTTCGCCGTATTTGGCATCAAAAATCAATTTAACAAAACCCTCTTTTGCACCGGCGGCGCTTGCCTTGCCCGATGCGGAGAACGGGAACTTGCCCACCTTGATTTCGTAACCTGCTTCTTTAGCCGCCTTTTCGGTAAAACCTACAGAGGCCACCTCGGGCGAGCAGTAAGTACAGCCCGGTATATTATTATAATTCAACGGCTCAGGGTGGTGGCCGGCTATCTTTTCAACACAAATAATGCCTTCGGCCGATGCTACATGAGCCAGGGCCTGGCCTTTAACAATATCGCCTATGGCGTACACACCTTCAATATTGGTTTTATAAAAATCATCAACCAGCACTTTGCCTTTGTCTGTTTTTACGCCTGCTTCTTCAAGGCCAATGCCTTCTAAATTGGTAGATACGCCTACGGCGGATAGTACAATGTCAGCTTCAAGCACTTGCATGCCTTTTTCGGTTTTAACACTTACCTTGCAACCATCCCCCGAAGTGTCAACAGACTCCACAGTTGAATTAAGCATGATATCGATGCCTTGT
>JBDSIC010000422.1:0-5029 GCA_039918195.1 Mucilaginibacter sp. | reverse complement strand
AAAGATAGCACCGCTTGATTTTGTGGTATTGCTTGATGAGAACGGCACCGAGCTTTCATCTACCCAATTTGCGGCCTATATTGATAAACGGCAGGCAGGCCCGGCCGCGCACCTTATTTTTATTGTTGGCGGCCCGTACGGGTTTGATGCAACGGTACACCAGCGGGCCAATGATAAGCTGTCGCTCTCGCGGATGACGTTTTCGCACCAGATGGTACGCCTGTTCTTTACCGAGCAGTTGTACCGGGCGTTCACCATTTTAAAGGGGGAGCCTTATCACCATTCCTGAGTTCTCTAACACAAAATATGTCCTTCTTCATGCTTTTTTGGTGTTCGCACGGTCTTTGCTTTTTTGTTCCGGAGATTAATAGCTACATTGGTTGATAAACCCTAAAAACTATGATATTAGCCTTCTTAAACATCGGAACTGGTGAATTTATCATACTGTTCTTGTTCCTCTTTTTAACAGTGTTTGTAGCCAACTACGGCCGGAACACACCGCTGGGATATTGGGGGTCGGTACTGCTATGCTTCCTTACATCTCCATTGGTTGCTTTTCTGATCTTGTTTTTATTCAAGTCGATAAATAAGCCTAAGGTATAGTGCAACCTTGTTGTGAGGATTAACTTTTCCACCTAAAATCCCTACCTTGCTGCTATGTCTGCCGGCCACGATCATTCGCATCACCACCACGATCATGCACCAAAGCTTGATCACTTGAACAGGGCTTTTATAGTTGGTATAAGCCTTAATATTGTATTTGTTGTAGTTGAGGTAGTGGCGGGGTTATACAGCGGCTCGCTGGCTTTGTTAAGCGATGCAGGCCATAACCTGGGCGATGTGGCCAGCCTGGCGCTCGCGCTGCTTGCCTTTAAACTCACCAAAGTAAGTTCCAATAAAACGTATACGTACGGCTACAAACGTTCTACCATCGTGGTTTCATTTTTTAACGCGGTGATACTTTTTGCGGCCATAGGTTTTATTGTTTACGAAGCTGTTATGCGCTTTTTACACCCCGAGCCAATACCCGGTGGCACCATTATTTGGGTGGCTACGGCGGGTATAGCTATTAACGGCTTTACGGCCTGGCTGTTTATGAAGGATAAAGAAAAAGACCTTAACGTAAAAGGCGCTTATCTGCACATGGCTGTTGATGCCATCGTATCGCTGGGCGTGGTGATATCGGGCATTGTTATTTTTTACACGCAATGGTACTGGCTGGATAGTATAGTAAGCATCGTTATCGCTGTTGTGATACTGGGCGGCACCTGGAACCTGTTTAAAGACACTCTGCGGCTTGAAATGGATGGCGTGCCCAAAGAACTCGACCTGGTAAAAATAAGGGCCGAACTGGTAAAAACCGAAGGCGTTACCGATGTGCACCACATGCATGTTTGGGCGCTAAGCACCACCGAAAATGCCCTCACCGCGCACCTGGTTATCAACCCCGCCGCCATGCCCGCTTTCGACACCATAAAACACGACCTAAGGCACCGGCTTGAACATTTGGAAATAACACACAGTACTTTTGAGCCGGAGTTTACAGGTAAAAAGTGCGATCAGCACGATTGTTAGCCCCCTAACACCGTGAAGCATGGCAACGAAACTCAAAAAAAGCGGCGTCCAGCAAAGCGTGGCAATCTCTTCAGGACATTCCGACCTGCATGGCGGCTCAGGATAAAGAGATTGCCACGTTTCGCTCGCAATGACGTGTAGTGAGTGGATATGTAGTTAAGGGCTACTTCAACCTATCAAGCAGCCGGAACATTTTTTCCTTTATCCCTTTGGTGCTGCCGCTGTAATTATTGACAATAAAGCTAAAGCACAGTTGCCGGCCTTTATAAGTTTGGTAGCCCGAATAAGCCAGTACATCGCTGATACTGCCGCTCTTCATCTTCATGTCGTTGTAAGTAGGCAGGCTGTCGTAAAAATAGCTGTACCAGTTTTCTTTGGTAGCCGATTGCAGTATGCGCGCCATAGTCAGTGTGGTAACCCTATTGCCCGGCGATAGGCCGCTGCCGTCGAATATATTCAGGGTATACGGGTCAATACCTTTTTCCTTCCAGAAAGCTTGCAGTGCTTTTACGCCGTTGGTGGTTGTTGGCTCCTTGCCGGCTTTAAGGGCCAGGGTTATCAAAAACTGCTCGGCATACAGGTTAAGGCTTTTTTGGTTGAGCCAGTAAACCATCTTACTTAACTCGGGCGATAGGATAGTGGTCAACTCCTTCGCTATCGGCGAAGCCCGCCTGCCCTTAATGGCAAGGCTTGTTGTAGACTGCGGCTCACCGCTTATTTTTATGCCAAGGCCGTTAAGTGTATCTGTTAATCGCAGAGCCACATCATAAGCAGGGTCGGGCAGGGCGGCAGATACGGTTTTTTTAGTTTGATCGGTGGCATAAGTACCGCGCAGGTACATGAGTTTGCCACCTGCGGGAAGGTAAATATAAGCCTTGTCACCTGTGCCTGTAGGCGCGTTAAGTACCTCGCTTTTAAACATAAGATAAGGCATGGAAGGCACCGTGTTAGCTATGCCCACCATTGTACCCACGCTGCCTGTTTTTAGCTTTATGTCGAATTGGTTTTCGTGCCAGCTAAGGGCATTTGCGCCCGCGCCATAGTAGTTGCCAACATCCTGCCATATCCAGCCGTCGGGGATGGCCTGCGTGCCATAGGCGCTGTCGTCGCCAATAATGCTGCCGCTTACTTTTTTGATGCCAGCCTTTTGCATGGCGTTAACCAGCAGGTTAAGCAGGTAACTATCTTTAGTAGTAGCCCATCGCCAGCTGCCCAGTGTCGGGTCGCCGCCACCTTTGATGATGATATTGCCGTTCAGCGTGCCGTCAGCAGCAATGCTGCCGCTATAACCTACCTGTGTTTTATACTGAAAATCCTTCCCCAGTAAATTAAATGCGGTTACCGAGGTAATTACTTTTAAGGTAGATGCCGATGCCAAACCCATATTAGGGTTCGCGGTAAATACCTGTTCACCGGTTTTGGCATCAAGCACTGTTAACGACACCGAAGCATAGCGGCACTGGCTGTCCTGCTGTAACTGCCCAAAAGCTACCTGCAATTGCTGTGGCAGCGTTTGGGCATAGCTATACCCGGTTATTAATAATAAACTAACTAACCACCGGCTTCTCATCATCCTCTACGTTACGTCGCGATATATAATAAATTGGTATGCCAATCAATACGATGATCAATCCCGGCCAGGTAAACTGGGGTTTGTAAATAATTAGCAGGGTACAAAACGCCAGTCCCATCAAAATATAAATGGCAGGCAATACCGGGTAACCCCAGGCTTTGTATGGCCTTTCGGCATCAGGGCGTTTGGCGCGCAGTATAAATATCCCGGCAATGGTCAATACATAAAACATCACGGCTACAAATGATATCATATCCAGCAAGTCACCGTATTTACCGCTAAGGCAAAGTATCGAGGCTACTAAAGCCTGTATCCATAAACCAAATTCGGGCACGGCAGCTTTATTTAAAGTACCCACCTTTTTAAAGAAAAGACCGTCCTTAGACATGGTGTAATAGACACGCGCACCGGCTAATATCAGCCCGTTATTACAGCCAAACGTTGATATCATAATCATTAAGGCTATCACGATAGTGCCTGCATTGCCAAATATTACCTGTGATGCTTCTACCGCTACCCTGTCTTTGTTAGCAGTAGCAATATCATGTAAAGGTAAAACGGCGGTGTACATCACATTGATGGATACATAAATAAGCGTTACGATAAGTGTGCCTAAAAACAAGCTTAAGCCCACATTCCTTTTAGGATTTTTCATTTCGCCGGCTATAAAGGTTACGCTGTTCCAGGCATCGCTGCTGAAAATGGTACCTACCATTGCAATAGCGATAGCGCCTAAAGCCATGTCAATAGTAAGGTTTTGGCCAAAGGTGCCGTCGGCATTTAACGAGTGGATATCCCAGGCATTGCTCCAGTTAGCGCTCCACACCTCGGGATTAAAAGCTACGAAGCCGAAAACGATAAGCCCGAATATGCTTAATAGCTTGGTTAAGGTAAATGTGGTTTGAATGATCTTACCGTTTTTAACTCCGCGCGAGTTGATATAGGTGAGTACCACGATCAAGACGATAGAGACAAGTTGCGCCGCACTAATGGTAAAAAGCTTGTCGGCACCGGCAGCATCAATACCATATTTCAGGCTCAGTAACTTATTATCCTCGCTTACAGCAGGAATCATGTATGCTGTAAATTTTGAGAATGCCACGCCTACAGCCGCTATTGTGCCTGTTTGTATCACTGCGAAAAAACTCCAGCCGTATAAAAAGGCAATCAGCTTGTTATACGATTCCTTTAAATAAACATACTGGCCGCCCGCTTTCGGGAACATGGCGCTAAGCTCGCCGTAACTAACGGCAGCGGTAAGGGTCATGAAACCGGTGATTACCCAGGTAAAAATAAGCCAGCCCGACGAGCCTACGTTGCGGACAATATCGGCACTAACAATAAAAATACCTGAACCTATCATAGAGCCGGCTACCAGCATGGTGCCGTCTAATAGTCCAAGCTCATTTTTCATTTTGGCCGGGGCGGGTGTCTCTTTCATAAAATTGTGTTTTGTTTAGATGTTTTTATTATTGTGATGGATGAAAAATCTTTTCGAATAGCTTTTCAGCTTAAATAGTAACGTGTTATTTCCGGTGTTAATTTCAATTTC
Source organism: Mucilaginibacter sp. (assembly GCA_039918195.1). Lineage (GTDB taxonomy): Bacteria > Bacteroidota > Bacteroidia > Sphingobacteriales > Sphingobacteriaceae > Mucilaginibacter. Next base: position 329 of record JBDSIC010000422.1, on the reverse strand, counting down.
TAAAACTATTTAAAAAACTATAATTATCAGGCTATTGTAAATAAATTAATTTGCTAATTTGCGTCCCCGTTAGTAAACACTTATAACTAACATACTTTTATAAACTTAATTTTTAATATGGATTTTTTGAACACTTACTTAATTTACTTAATTCCTGTATTTGGTATTATAGGTATTATTGTAATGGCCGTAAAAGCTGCCTGGGTTACCAAACAACCTACCGGCGATGCTAACATGGTTGAACTTGCCGGCTATATTGCTGATGGCGCCATGGCATTTTTACGTGCCGAATGGAAAGTATTGAGCTACTTTGTGGTAGTTGCAGCTAT
>JBDSIC010000421.1:0-2835 GCA_039918195.1 Mucilaginibacter sp. | reverse complement strand
CTATTTTTTGATTTAAGCCTGTTAGAATATTAAAAAGGCTTGATTTGCCGGTGTTGGGGTTGCCAACTAATGCTACTCTTGTATCGGCTTTCAATTCGCGGTAACTATTGTAAAATAATGGTCGAAGCTTCGAGTTTGCGCAGGCTAAGCTGGTACCCCGAAACTTTTATGGCAATAGGATCGCCCATGGGCGCTACACGCGTCACTTGTATGGTTTCGCCGGGCAGGCAACCCATTTCCATCAGCTTCACCGATATTTCAAGGTCGGTAAATTCCTTCACTATACCGCTTTGGCCTACTTCAAGTTGCGACAGATCCATGTTTTGCTATAAGTTCGGCACAAATATAAGCTTATTTATACCCAATCCAAATAAGAAGATTGGTCAATGATGCAAGGCAACATCAAACAGCTAATAATTTTATTAATGATGAATAGGCCTGAATATTTCCCAGTGATGCCCGAAAGGATCGGCAATATGGCCAAGGCGGTAACCATAAGATTGGTCGGCTACCGGGTATACCTCTGTGGCACCTGCGGCAACGGCTTGCTGCTGCAAAGCATCCGGGTCGCTAACCTGTAAGCCGATACGTACAGGTGTGCCGCCCAATGTTTCGGGACCAAGGTTGCCATGGTCGGGTGCTTCATCAGCCACCACAAATTGCGCTTCGTTGAGGGCCATCACGGCCACTACGCTGCCATCCGGGTCGGTGTTTGACATAAGTACGATCGCGCCAAAAGCCTTTTGGTAAAACTCAATAGCTGCTGCCCCATTTTTTACAGATATGGTAGGGACGATGGCAGTTGGTAATTTTGGCTGTTCCATAATTATGAATGTTGATTAATCCCGCTCTTCGTAAGGGTTTTAGAAACATGCGGGCAATCGCAGCCTTTTTTAAAGATGCCGCATGCCGACAGGCTTACCATCAATAAAACAGCTGCTATATAAAATTTAAACTTTAACATTTTTAACCGATTGGGTAGTTAATAGCAGGCTGAACATGCCCATGCATGTACCTACAGTATCTGCAAACAAATCCCACCAATCGCCGCTGCGCCAGGTGAAAATATATTGTTGCAACAGTTCTATAACGCCGCCATAAAAAATTATTGCCAGCGGAATAAAAATTACCGCCTGCGCCTGTAGCAGAACGGCATTGTACTGCTTTAAATAGCCGGTGCAATAAAATATCGTCAATACAAAAAACAACCCGCAGTGCGTGAGCTTATCAAAGCCCTCGAAAAAGCGCGGCGGTGTGCCTATCTTTTCAATAGATATATTGCAGATGATAAAAATAAAAAAGGCCCACAAAATAGCAGGCCCGTAGTATTTAAAAGTATTATTCATTAGGCGCCAACCAGTGCTTTATAGTCATCGGCAGATAAAAGGCCGTCGATATCAGCAATATCCTTCGGGGTTATTTTTACTATCCAACCCTCACCGTACGGGTCGCTGTTAACCAGTTCGGGCTGGCTGTCAAGCGCGGCATTAATTTCAACTATAGTACCGGTTATTGGTATAAACAGGTCCGACACAGTTTTTACAGCCTCAATGGTGCCGAAAACTTCTTCGGCGGCAACTTCCTGCCCTACGGTATTTATATCAACATATACAATATCGCCCAATTCGCCTTGTGCAAATTCGGTAATACCGATAAAGGCGTCGCTGCCTTCTGTTCTAATCCATTCGTGGTCTTTGGTGTATTTTAATTCAGCAGGAAATTCCATCAGTTAATTTTTTATGTCGTTCAAAAATAGTAAAACTTTATGATAGTGGAATAGTTGCAGCCGCAAACAATAAGCAACTATTTTACCAGCAGCTTAAACTCTTCGGGCGTAACACTCAACTGGTCAGATGCAGGCAGCCTGCGGGTAAGCTCGCGCCAGTTGGCATCCAGTTTATACACATCCTGTAGCATTATTGCGGCTTCTTTCACCTTTTTATTATTGGCCAGGGTTATAGCGTGCCAGTATTTCATTTCCAAATTACCGGGGAACATATTTTCGGCAGCGGTGTATTCGGCCATGGCGGCGGGCATATTGTTTTTTTCGAGGTACAGGTCGCCCGTGTTCATGTGTTCGTAGGCACGATGTACTTTTAACAATCGCTCCAGTTCAGTAATGGGATCGGCACTGTCTTCTACCCGCAGATCAATCAGCTTATCGTTCCAAACTTCTGTCGCGGGCTTTCCCGAAACTACAATAATTGCTGCCGACTGTTGCCCGCGTATGTCACCGCCTGCCGCCTGTCCCGCCTTCAGGCAGGCAATCATCCGTTCGGGCAGCGGAAGGTTGTCATTCTTTAAAAAAGCCTGCTCCATCGCTGCTGATACGGTACTGTCCAGCATCATGTTTGATTGTGTTGAATAGTTGATGCCATGCTTGTCTTTGGCGTATATGATACACTTTTTACCGGTATACACGGCGGATTCGCCGGTTGTGTTCAGGAAAGCTACCTGCCTTACATCGCGGCCTCCGTCTTTCCCGGTGAGTTCATCAAGTGCTTGCTGCGGTGTTTTGCCGGCTTCCATTAACTGCACACCTAACGGACCGTATGTCCTGTCGACAAATGCCTGCGTGGCTACCACGCCAACGCCCGACTTGCCATATATTACGGTTGTGCCTACGCTAAACCAGTGACTTTGCACGGCAGCCGCCATTTCGCCTGTGGCGGGGTCGCGTGCTATGATGGAAAAGGTATGTGCAAACGGCTCCTTGGTTTTGTGTACCTGTGCCATGCCCGGGGTAGCTGAGAGCAGCAATATGTATAGTAATTTTTTCATGATGTGATGTATCCAGTTAATTATGTGAATATAGTTAAAAGTTGATAATCAGGT
>JBDSIC010000420.1:0-3087 GCA_039918195.1 Mucilaginibacter sp. | reverse complement strand
TGGCAAAAATTGCTATAGGCGTAGGTATGGAAGTGCTGGCGTATGATCTGTTTCCTTTTAATCCCGAAGTAGAAGTTGTTTTGGGTGGTGGTACAACAGTTAAAGTAACCATAAAAACAGCTTCGTTTGATGAGGTTTTAAGGCAATCAGACTTTATTACCCTGCACACGCCGTTTGTTGACAAAGCCTTAATTGGCACTGCCGAATTAGAGTTGGTTAAAAAAGGCGTAGGCCTGGTTAACTGTTCACGCGGCGGCCTGATCGAAGAAACTGCCCTTGTAGCTGCTTTAGATAGCGGTAAGGTATCTTTTGCCGCGCTGGATGTGTTTGATAACGAGCCAACTCCACGCCAGGAAATATTAACGCACCCTAAAATTTCGCTTACTCCGCACATTGGCGCTGCCACCAACGAGGCGCAGGAAAGAATAGGTGTAGAACTGGCGAATTTGATAATCGATCATTTTAAAAAGTAATATCTATAAATTTCACAATATCGGCACGGACCATGAAGATGGTCCGTGTTTTTTTTGTATTCCAATGTCATCCCGACCCGATAGCTATCGGGTTTATTTCGGGATCTCACGGATATTCCGCCTTGCTTAGCGCGTGAGGTGCTGAAACAAGTTCAGCATGACGGGTTTGTTTTAGCCCTGCAATCGGCTATAACTCTACAGTAAGTAACTAATCCCCTTTTCCGGTATAGTAACCTCATACCCATCCTCGCGTATCGAAGCGGCCAATGCGTCCATGCTGGATGCCTCGCCGTGTACTAAGAAGACATTTCTAAGCCTCGTTTTGTCCTGTGTGCGAATGTTGTTCAGCAGGTCGTCATGATCGCCGTGGGCGCTTAATACGTCGGTTTGCTTGATGGTGGCATAAACGGCCAGGTCGCGGTCCTTAATGTGGACTATCGAATCGCCGCGCAGCAGGCGGTGCCCTAAGGTGCCTTTGGCACAATAACCGATGAATAGTATGGTACAGTAATAGTTTTGTATGTTGTAAAACAGGTGGTCCTGTATCCGCCCGCCTTCCAGCATCCCGGCAGAGGATATGATAATGCAGGGCTCGAAATAGTTGGAAACCTGGCGGCTGTAATTTAAATTTTCTACATAAGTAAGATTGTCAAATTCAAACTCATCGCCTTTGCGGTTATAGAAATCCTTTGCCTCGTGGTTTACTAAATTATGGTATTTCCTGAAAACGGTTGTCGCCCGCAAGGCCATCGGGCTGTCAACAAATACTTTAACCGGCGGTAGTAATCCGCTGGTGAATATCTTGTTAAGTGAGTATACTAATGATTGTGTGCGCCCGATACTAAATGCCGGGATGATCAAACGCCCCTGTTCTTTTACACAGCATTTTTCGATGGTATCCACCAATACTTCCTCCACGCTTTTGCCTTTGGTGTGCAGCCTGCCGCCATAGGTAGCTTCTGTTACCAGGAAATCAACGGGCGGTAGCTCTTCCGGGTCGTTCAGTACCGGGTAGTTCTTGCGGCCAATATCGCCGGTAAAGGCAATGGTTTTTTCTTCGCCGTTATCGTTTATTTTTAATACGGCCGCTGCCGCGCCGAGTAAATGGCCAACCGGGATAAAGGTTAATTCTATATCACCGTTGATGCGGAAGGGCCTGTTAAAGCCAATGGTAATAAACCGTTCTACCGTATCCATCACATGTTTTTGCAGGTACAGCGGCTGTACGGTATTATGGTGTTTTCCCTTACGGCGTTTGTGGCCCTTATTGGCTTTGTTAAGGAATATGTTTACCGAATCGAGCAATAATAGTTCGGTGAGGTCGGCAGTGGGGGGCGTGCAAAGTATTTGGCCGTTAAAACCCAGCCTGACCAGCGTTGGCAGGTTGCCCGAGTGGTCGATATGCGCGTGTGTTAAAACAACCACGTCAATATCCGCCGGGTTAAAAGGGAAATCCTCGTTACTTTGTATGCTGCGGTCCTTTTCGTAATCCAACCCGCAGTCTATCAGTATTTTATATTGGCCAACCTCAAGTAAGTGCATGCTCCCTGTTACCTGTTGGGCAGCACCTTGTATCGTTAATTTCATTTATCTAATAGTTCATTATCCATAGCTCATCGTTCGTGGTGCGAACAACCATGTGGGCCGCAAATTTATCTAAGCTTAGCCCTTTGTTTTACAAGCAAAATAAATAGTAATATGCACGCCCCAAGCAATACTGCTATCGCGATAATTAAATTGCGTTGCGCTGATGGCTGCTGCTTTGTTTGTTTATCTAATTTTGCCTCCAGGTCTTCCTGTTGTTGCCTGAGGCGGTTAATGGTATTGATATAAGCCAGCCTGTCCTTTTCCTTTTCCTGCGCCTGTGTTTGCGCCTGCTTTTGCTGAAACGTGCGGTAATCCAGCAATATTTTAAGCTCGCCGAAGATGTGGTTATCAGTTTGCACAATATCCATCAATATTTCGTTAGAGCGGCGTATATCTTTTTTGGTTTGCAGGCCAAAAATGCCGGTCTTTTCGGTCAGGCTGACTTCGTACTCGCCAAATTTTGATTTCCGTGCGGTAAGCAGGTTGTTAATTTTTGCCCGCTGGTTTTCGTACGCAATCGAATCGGCACCGGTTTGTGCAAATACGTGTACGGCAGGGGCGCATAGTAAAATTATCAGCAGCAGTTTCCTCACACTATTCAAAATCAATTATCACGCTATCACCCAGGTTTAAACCTAATAATCCGCTGGCGTTGCCTTTGTTTATAGCAATCTCCAGGTGGTCGCTTATACCAAACAGGCACAGCTTTTCGCCTTCGGGTACTTCATTGTAATGCCAGCTTAAATTATTGATGGTTTCATTACGTTTAAAGTATAACGTAAACCGCCGCCCTTGTTGTACGGTGTTAAAAAATTCCTTGGTAACATTGGTTATCACGTTCTGGAACGAATCGATATAGATCACAGCGCCTTTTATCAGGTTTTTCTCCACTACGGGCTGCAGGTTCATTTTCTTCTCCACCTCGCTTACCTGCAGGCCAATTTCTTCAATGTCGCCGCCTTTGGCTAAGTGGCAGGCTGCCTTAACAAAAATATCTGCCAGCGGGAAGTGCAGGAATTTAAGGTCC
>JBDSIC010000419.1:0-3912 GCA_039918195.1 Mucilaginibacter sp. | reverse complement strand
TTTATCAACAGCGTATTAATGCTTTAGGTAATTTTACAAGTGGCACTTATATTGGCCCATATACCTACTTTATGGGATTGCCTGGCGATGCACAGGGTAACCGGTATGATATTACTATTGCTGACAATCCTAACCCACCCCAGCCGGCTAACGCTGAAGCAAGGATAGTGCTGTCTAAATACAACTCTTCGGGAACATTGTTATGGCAGGTGAACGCTGGGAATATTAATAAGTTAGCGCGCACCAGTTATCCAAAAATTAACAGCCAGGGCCAGGTAATAATAGCTAACCCAATGGGTACCCTGTACAGGTATAGCGCCTCGGGCCAGTTGATTGGCGCCTCGGCTTATGGCGATTATGATGCAGGTATTGAACTTGACAAAAACGACAATATTTATCTTTTCAGCTATACCACCGGAAAACTTCAAAAATTCAGTTCGACAGGATCTCGCATTTGGGCGATACGTAATGAGCCCAGCACTAATACGGCTCCCAAAATTGCCTCAATTACAGTGGATAATAGCGGCAATGTTTACGCTGCAGGCAATTTTTACGAAACATCAGATCTCGACCCGGGGACGGGGGTATATAAAGTATTCAAAACAAAAGGGTCTTCGGAAGATATATTTGTGCAAAAGCTAAACTCAGATGGACAATTTGTTTGGGCGATGTATACAAATTATTATGGCGGCAGCGTCGGAATTTCACCCAGTGCTATTAAAGTTGATCCATCAGGAGAATATATTGTAGTTGCGGGGTCTATGAGCGGTTTAATTAATTTTAACCCAACCGGTACCCTGCTCCTTGCAAATACTACCCTATATGATTCTTATTCTTTTATATGGGGTATAAGGCAGTGTAAGTAATTAAAACCTTGCATGCACAAAAAACGCCCGATAATACCGGGGCGTTTTTTGCTTTTTATAATATCTCCTGCAATTCGGCCAGTGAGTTAACCGTAGCTATTTGTCCATGCTCAACCTTACCAAAGCCGTATGCCGAAAATATAAACGGAACGCCGGCTTTTACGGTTGCCTCATAGTCGGACTGAGTATCGCCTATATATACCGGCGCAGTAAGGTTAAAATCGCTTACAACATCTTTAATGTTTTCAAATTTAGGCTGCCCTTTGGTGCCGTAACATTGGTAACCCAAAAAGTAGTGCTGTAGCTTACTGTGTTTAAAAAATGTTTCGGCATACCCGTTTTGACAGTTGCTCACCAAAAAAAGCTTGTATTTACCACTTAAGTACTGTAGCGTTTCTTGTATGGCCGGATAAAGGTCGCCGCCTAATTCGTTAAGGGTATCCAGTTCGCTTTTGGCGGCCATAGCTTTAAATTCGGCACGCTTCTCATCGTCAAGATACGGAAAAAGCTTTTCAAAAATATGGGTGTAGGTAAGCCCGGTTATACCGCGTACATCCTGTTGTGTAATATCATCCTTAATATAATCAACCTGCTGCTTCACTGCCTGCCAGGCTACGGCAACGTTGGCAGTGCTATCCCACAATGTTCCGTCGAGGTCGAAAATTATGCTGTCGAATTTATTTTTCAGTAAAGTATCCATTTGTATAAATAATGGTCAAAAGTAAAGGTTTCAGGTGGGCATTATACCTGTTTCTTATTTTTTCATCACCATAATTATAAATTCGGTACCGGTCATGGTGTATGGCAGCAGTGCCCGCTAAGCTGTAGTGATTAATCAAACAGTTAGTATTTTTTCTTACTAATAAAACCCATACCTTTATCAACATATTTTAAACCTATATCAGTTATCATAAACCTGTTATGAAAATAAATGCTGCTTTTATAATAAAAAATATTCCGCTGCTATTTTTTGGTGTTTTACTTATGGCTGCAGCAATTTCATGCAATCCGGTATTACCTGATGACATCGCCAAAATAGATTCAGTTGCAAATGATTCAACCTGCAACGGGATCAATGTTGCTAAAGAATGGAACCATCTGGCTTATACAACAATGGAGCCGGGTAATATTTTTACAATTGATAACAGCGGTAACACTATTATTACCGGTCAGGTTTTTGAAAATAACGTAGATCTTGATCCGGATAGTGCGTCTGTTGTTAACATCAACGGCCTCTTCATCCAAAAAACCGACCCTTCTGGTAAATTTTTGTGGGCTAGTCAAATTTATTCCCCAACCCGGGCCCCCATAGGTACTCCATTGCAAATTAAAACGGATGCAGCGGACAATATATACCTGGCATGGGCTATCTGGGAGATGTCGCGAATGAAATTCCAGGTATCAAAATATTCGGCATCGGGCACTTTGCTATGGCAAACAAGCCTTCAACCGGGCACCAATCAGGAGAGTAGAATACAGATAGCTATCGATCAGTCAGAAAATGTTTACGCGCTTGATGGCATACTATTACATAAGATAGATATCAATGGCGATATTTTATTTAGCAATCAAATAGGCCAACAAAATATCACGTGGCGTACCTGGAATATGATGGATGTAGGCCCCTCGGGCAATTTGTATTTATCAGGTAAAATATGGGGAGTAGCAGATGTTGACTATGGCCCCGGTACACATATTATTGGTGATACCCTTAAATGGACTAAATATGTTGCAAAATATTCTCCGGCTTGTGATTTTATATCAGCAACTATTACCACCAGCCAGACCCCTGTAAATCAATATGCACGTATAGATGAGAATCCTTTAGGCATTGATGCAAATGAAAACATATTTGTATTTAACACTAATTATTATGCAAACAGCCTTGATGATGGGGCCCGCCTTATTAAGATAAATGCAAATGGCGATATACTATTTAATATTAGTGTAGATTATGCCGATTTGGAGGGATTCAGGGTAAGCCCCACGGGCTCGTTTTACATATTTAAGGGGTCGCCGCTTGACATGCATATTTCTAAATATAGTAACGAAGGTATATTCCTTGCTTCCGCAAAAGTAACTCCCGAATTGGTGCCGGGTATTCAACAGATAGTAACCGGGCAGTTTTATACTGACCATACAGATAACATTTATACCTCAAACACCATAATCCCGTTACTTTATACAGATCCTAAAGGTGTTATAATAAGCAAGTTTAAACCTTGTAACTAAACAACAAAGCCCTTTTTATTAAAGGGCTTTGTTATTATTATAATTATATCAGGTCATTTCTGTCACCACTCGCCTCCTACCCTTTCTGTTTCAACCATCTGGGTAAGCACCGCCTTTAATATGGCTTCGCGCGCCCAGGTTTGTTCCATGCCGGTTGCATCGTCGCGGTACCAGGTTATAGGTTCGTTTATTTCTATTCGTGCCTTATAAACAAACCCCTTTTTTGGGTGGATATTAGTGCCCTCGTAACTGTTAAGGCCCTCGCTTTTGATAATTTTAGCCAAGTGGCGCAGAGGCAGGTCAAGCTGCAGGCATTCGTCCAGCGTGTTTTTAAAATCGTGTTTGTCTTCCAGCCATAGGGTCAACAGGTCGTCGGTAAGGTCGTGGTCAGCAATGGCAATTCGGCTGTAATCATAGTCAACCGAAATAATGAGCCACCAAAGTTCATCTTTAAATTTTTGAGATAATTTGATCATAAAATGTTACCCCCGAACACCCTGAAGGGGGAGTTTTTGATAATCGCAGTAAGCCGGCGGCCGGTGAGAAGAAGGTTTTTTTGGCGGGCCAGCGTTACTGCAGGAGTTAGATATGGTTAAAAAATGGTTAAAAATCCCCTGACAGGGAATCGGGCGGATTGGGTACCCACCCGGGAATATATTGTTGTATAGCAATTATTTCGCTGTTGTATTTAGCGCAGGCAGCAAGGTAGCCTTGCAACCGTAGGTTGATGCCTGTTATTTTCGGTTTATTTAATCTGGTTTGGCTGGCATCTTCATTTATATCACGCAGGGCACTATAGACTATATACATAAGT
>JBDSIC010000418.1:0-3186 GCA_039918195.1 Mucilaginibacter sp. | reverse complement strand
AATTGAAAATTGCGTAGCTTTAATTTACGTAGATATCAACACAATTATATGTAATTTGCTGCTACCATTTATACATGAAAACCATAAAAGAAAAGCATCTGCTGGCCGTACGCTGGGCACATTGGGTAAACTTCCCGCTGCTAACCATTATGATATGGAGTGGCATGCTTATTTACTGGGCAAATGATGTTTACAGTATTACCCTGTTTGGGCATACATTCGTAAAATTCTTTCCGCAATGGTTCTATGATATTTTGAAGGTGCCGCCCTCGCGGCTATCCGAGGGCATGGCTTTCCATTTCCTGTTCATGTGGTTTTTTACCTTGAACGGGCTGTTTTATGTGCTGTACACTTTTATATCAGGCGAGTGGCGGCAGTTGCTGCCCAACAGGCATTCGTTTAAAGAGGCCTGGCTGGTGTTACTGCACGACCTGCACATCCGGCGCACCGTACCGCCGCAAAACAAATATAATGCCGCGCAGCGTATAGCTTATACAGCAATTATCGTTATGGGTTTGGGCTCAGTTATTACAGGTTTGGCTATTTATAAACCGGTGCAGTTTAACTGGATCGCCTGGCTTTGCGGCGGCTATCATTTGGCGCGGATATGGCATTTTGTACTCACCATTGGTTACGTGCTTTTTTTCGTGATACATATTATACAGGTAATACTGGCCGGTTGGCAAAATTTTAGTTCGATGGTTTCGGGTTTCGAGGTTGTGGAGGATAACAAGCAGCCGGAAAAACCCGCTAAAGCTACTGATGATGAAAAATAACACCCGCAAAGCACCCAAAAAGCAACTGACTATCGAAGAAAAGATAAACAGGCGCAATTTTATCGCCTTTGGCAGCTTTACGTTGTTATCGGCGGCAGCCTACACCGGCTGGCGGCAACTGTACAATGCGGGTTTAGAAACACCGGGCGCGTCGGCAAAGGCCCGCGAACCCCTGCGGCGGGCGCTTAACCAAACCGAACTGTTTTTTCGCCGGCTATACAGCAATAATCACCTGGTTAAAACTTACCCCAAATCAATGGCGGCCAAAGTGGTGCGCGTTAACAGCACTGTTGGTATACGCGATAAGGATTTTAAGCCCGAAGACTGGAAGCTGCAAGTAAATAAAGGCAATGGCGAAATATTACAAATAACGCTGGAGGAAATAAAGGCGTTGCCCAAAACCGAGATCATTTTTGATTTTAAATGCGTGGAAGGCTGGGACCAGATATCGCACTGGGGCGGTGTAAAGTTTATTGATTTTATAGAACATTTTAAACTGCACGATCAGGCCAAAAAGCTATATGTGGGCCTCGCCACACCTAATAAGCAATACTTTGTAGGCTTGGATATGCCGAGCGCCCTGCATCCGCAGACACTACTGGCTTACGAGGTAAACGACAAGCCTTTGCCCCTGGCACATGGCCAGCCCCTGCGGCTTATTATCCCAGTTAAGTATGGCATCAAAAATTTGAAACGGATAGGCACCATATCATTCAGCAACACCCGCCCGCCCGACTATTGGGCACAGCGAGGATATGATTATTATTCGGGATTATAATTCTCACCACTTATCAGTGCGGAACTGATCAACCGGTATACCGCTTGCGTTTTGCAAATTGGTTACCGCCGCGTTGGTAAAGGCATACCTTACAGCTTTTACGGTTTCTACACCGTCCGGTACGGTTAATACGATGGTATTGCCTTTTATTACAGCGGGCGCGTTAATAAATACCCGGCTGTCGCCGGCCACATAAAAGTGCTGGTTAAGCGGCAGGCCGCCTGCTGTAGCCAGGTTGGTGGCATTATTAAATTTTATGGTGACCAGCCTGCCGCTTTGGCTGTAGCTTTTATAGGTTGGGCCAAATGGATCGACCGGTTTGCCATAATCATTTTTAAGGGCGAATAATGCCAGGCGTTCACCTATAGGTTTTTTATTACGGGGATGCAGGCCCAATACTTCGCCCACATCCATGGTAAGCGCCATGCCTGCCTGGGGCACAAGGGTTGCTATGTTCTTTTGCTCTTCCCTAAACTGTGCATAATCATATAACGTCAGGTCGCCGCCGCCGGGTTCGGTGTTATGGTTTTTAGCGAAAGGGGCAAGTTCAACATAATAAAAGGGCAGTATACCCTGGTTAAACTTATTCCGCCAGCCTTTTATCATACCTGCATTCAACTTAACATAAAAGGCAGGGTCGTCGCCCCAGTTGCTTTCGCCCTGGTACCATAAAAACCCCTTTATGCCTAAATTGATAAGCGGGTTTATCATGCCATTATACAATGTTGCAGAAGGGCTGCCCCCGCCACCATAGGATGATCTTATCTCGCTATCGTCAAAAACCTCCGTATTGGCCCAAAGCTGGCAACGCGTGCCGTTTACCGAGGCGATAATGATGCCTACAGGCACATTGGTTTCGGCTTGCAGCTTACGGGCAAAGTAAAAAGCTACGGCACTTATATTGCCGGCGGTAGCGGGCGAGCATACATTCCATGTTTGCGGGTCGGTCAGCGTAGTTACCGGGCTTTCCTGCGAGTTAGGCTTAACGGTCAGCTCGCGTATCAGCGGGTAGTTGGCCGCTGCAATTTCCTTTTCATAATCTATAACCCCGCGAAACGAACCATTGTATCCCGGTGCCAGCGGCATGGTCATATTGGATTGCCCCGAGCATATCCACACATCGCCTATCAGTATATTATTTAAAGTAACGGTGTCTTTTCCTGCGGGATTGATGGTGATGGTTTGCGGGTTGATATTTGCAGGCGCGGCAGGTATTACTACTTTCCAATTGCCGCCGTCATCGGTCAGTGCGTTAAATTTTTCGCTGTTCCAGCTAACTGCCACGTTTACGGTAACACCTGCTGAAGCCCTGCCCCATATATTAACCGGCTTATCGCGCTGTAACACCATATTGCTTTGCAATACGTTGCCTACAGCAAATTCAACATCAACAGGAGGGGTAACAGGTTTCGGATCGGCACTGCTGCTGCAGCCCTGCATGGTAAAGAATGCGATCAGTAAAAAGTTAAATATGCCTGCCCTGCGTAGCATCATGCCTTTTTATCTTATTATCCTCGGTTCAACCCCTTCGTTAGTGATCTTCACATCTTTAATAAACCCCTGTTCATCAAAGTACATCTTATCGATACAGGTAGCGCGGTGGTTACCGTCGGTTTCGGTTAAAGGCCGTCG
>JBDSIC010000417.1:0-7609 GCA_039918195.1 Mucilaginibacter sp. | reverse complement strand
TTTAATGATACCCTGAGGCTGGTTTATAATAAACTGCTTACCCAACTAAAAAGTAATGAAATTAAGGTTGTTGATCGCGATAGTTCAGAAAAGAAATTTGTAATTCTAACCTATTCTGACCACAACCCGGGTACTTATTATCTTTTTGATGCAGATAAAAACAAGCTTACTAAACTGGGCGACGTCAACTCCAGTATTAACTCGGCTAACTTAAGCGATATGCAGCCAATAACCTTTAGGGCCGGTGACGGGTTGCAGATAAACGGTTATTTAACCCTACCAAAAGGTGGCAGTAAAACCAACTTGCCTTTAGTGGTAATGCCCCATGCAGGCCCCTGGCTGCGCAACTCATGGGGATATAATGCCGAGGTACAGTTTTTGGCTAACCGCGGTTATGCCGTATTACAGGTAAACTATCGTGGCTCCAGCGGTTATGGCAAAGCTTTTAAGCAGGCGGGGTTTAAGCAAGTTGGCGGCAAGATACAGGATGATATAACGGATGGTGTGAAATGGCTTATCAGTCAGAAAATAGCGAACCCCGATAAGATAGCTATTTACGGCGGCGGCTTCGGCGGCTTCTCGGCGTTGTATGGTGTTTCGTTTCACCCCGAAATGTATAAATGCGCCGTTGTGCAGTACGGGCTTATTAACTTTTTTACCTACATAAAGGATGCGCCCCCATTTTATAAGCCATATTTAAAAATGATTTATGAAATGGTAGGTAACCCCGAAACTGATGCCGAGCAATTCAGGGCCATATCGCCGGTATTTCATACCGATAAAATAAAAGTACCGCTTATTATTTTCCAGGGTGTTAAGGATACCCGCGCCAATATTGCTGAACTGAATCAATTTGTACTGGAATTGCGTAAAAAAAATGTGCCCGTAAATTATATTCTTAAAAATGATGAGCGTACCATTTTTAAAAACGAGGCCAACAGGGTGGAGATGTATACCGAAATAGAGAAATTCCTTGAAAATAATTTAAAGGGCAAGAACTAAACCCCCCTGGTGGTGAAAGCACAGCAAAATGTTTACCGTAAGAACTTTTCCCTGATCATCATTTTCCTGGTCCTGATCACGATTATCCTGGTGATCGCTATTATAACGGCTTATAACCTTACCGGCAAGTATGTAGAAAATGAGTTTGCGTCAAAAAAAATTGATGTACTGGAGCAAACCATCAAGCCTTACAATGATTTTTTTCAAAACAAGATACCCGAAATAACATCTTACCAGGGGTTTTTAGATTCCGCTTCGGCGGGTAATTACGCGTCTTCTGTTTTTGAAGACTATTCTTTTGTTCGGAAGATGGTTTTCTATGACATCCGAATAGGCAATAAGGTGAAGAATAGTGAGCGCCTTGACATATTTGTCAGATCGGTATTTGAGTATTACCCGCCCGACCCTAAGATCAAGATCATCAAAAAAAGCAATTTGATGCACAGTAGTGATTTTCAGCAAATGGCGGCCAAACTGAATGATTTTATAGCTCAATCAGATACTATAAGCGTACCTACGCAGGATGAAATATTTAAAGCTTTTTGGGATGTTAAGCCCGATAAAATATCATACATGAATGTCCCGCGCCGGCAGGATGTGAGTTTGTACCACGAATTGATGCGAACCGCGCAGCCGTCGCTTTTCAAGCAAAATATGATGACATTTTACCTTGACCCGGGATACCTGAAGATCAAAAATGCCCATGTTGAGTTATACCAGGATATCACTGTGCAACCGGTAGTATATGACCCGCTGGAGGTAGAACAGGAAAAGCTGGTAACAGAGGTTGCCTTACCGGGTGCTTTTTCCAATTACAAGCTGTATTTTGTTTCTAACAGGTCGCACTTGAACAGCGAAATAAACAGGCGGTTTATGCCTATAGCCGCTATAGTATTGCTTATATATTTTTTCCTGGTGCTTACTGGCTGGCTTATTTACCGCAATCTGAATGTAAACCTTAAGCTGTTTAAGCTGCAGTACGACTTTATAAACAACTTTACCCACGAGTTTAAAACCCCCGTAAGTGTTATAAAAATTGCAGGCTCTAATTTGCGGGGCGAAAGCCCGATGAGCGACCGGCAGCTTAAACATTATGGCAAAATACTGGATGAGGAAGCTGACAAGCTGAATGAGCTGATGAACAGGTTACTGTCATTTACCCAACTGGAGAACAGGACTATAGCCATCCACAGGCAGGGAGTGGATGTTGAAACCTTTGCTAAGGGATATATAGATACTTTCCGGATAAAGTACCCTGATTTTGAGATTGATTTTGCCCTGAATAAGATCGATGTATTTTATACTGACCCGGTGCTGCTGGGCAGTGTTTTTCAAAACCTGATGGAAAATGCCTACAAATACTCGCACCTTGATAAAAAGCAACTGTCCATTAAAATAACTCAGCAAAAAAAGAATATCGTGTTTTCGTTTACTGATAAGGGCATTGGTATACCAAACACAGAATTAAGTAATATATTTAAAAAATTTTACAGGCTCGAGAACCAGTATAACCAAAACGGCAGCGTTGGGTTAGGTTTGGCTTTTTGTAAAGAACTGGTTAATTTTATGAACGGGGATATAATAGTTAGAAGCAAAAAGAACCAGGGTTCAACTTTTATCGTTATACTTCCATATCAAACTTAAATAATGAGCAAAGAAATAAAGATAGCGCTTGTTGAGGACGACGAGAACCTTCGTTTCCTGGTGGCCGAGCGCTTACAGTCAGAAGGTTACAAAGTGTTGGAAGCCGGCAATGGCGACGATGCTGAAAAGATAATTTTGGAGCATCATCCTGATATTGTTTTACTGGATTGGATGCTGCCGGGCAAGCAAGGCTCGGATGTATGCGCCAGTATACGCGAAGGCGGTTTTGATAAGCTGGTAATTATGATGACCGCCAAGGCGCAGGATGTAGACAAGATAGAAGCCTATAACTTCGGCGTATCCGACTATATTACCAAACCGTTTAATATGGATGTGCTGATAGCGATGATCGATAACAAGATCAAATTTTCGTTGAACAGTGACAAAAGCGAATCATACCGCTTTGCCAATATGGAGCACCAGCCCAATACCCACCTGCTGATAAAAGACGGTAAAAAAGTAGAGTTGACCATTTTAGAGAACCGCATTTTGCTGTACTTCCTTAAAAACAAAAATAAGGTGATAAACCGCGAAGAACTGATGATGGAAGTTTGGGGCTACAACGCCGATGTAAACACCCGCACGCTGGATATGCACATTGTAAGGCTGCGTAAAAATATAGAGAATAACCCCGATTCGCCGCAGTACCTGCAAACAGTTAGGGGCATTGGATATAAGTTTGTTTACGAATAACCCCTCTCAATCTCCCCGAAGGGGAGACTTTAATATTTTTCAAGTCCTCTCCTTTGGAGAGGATTTAGGTGAGGCTTTCCTCCACCCCTGCGCCAGCAAAAACCGCCCGTAAAACTCTTTTCCCTCTATAAGCACATACCCCTCATTTAAAAAACAGCTTTTAACATCAGGAAACCTCGATGCGTCTATCTCGCTAAACAGCTTAAAAAACGCATACATCCCTTTCATCAATACCCATTGCCACCATTTGCCCGTCAGCTGAAAATCGGTATTTAGCCAAATACCGCCCGGCTTTAATTGGCTGTTGGTATGAGGAAAGGTAGTTTGTAAAGCCTCGTTAGTATAGTTATCAAATAAAAACGGTGTGATGATCACATCAAATTCACCCGGTGTATCAATTTCCTCTATCGCTGCATTAATAAATTCCACTGTGTTATTACCAATATTTCGCTTACGCGATAAGGATATCATATTGGCAGACAACTCTACATAAATAATTGTTAATCCGGCTAAGTATGTAGCTGAAATGGCCTCTAATATCCTGCCTGTTCCCCCGCCTATGATCAATATTTTAGAGTTGGGCGGAAGGTATTTGAGCAAATAGATTTGTGCCTTATGAAGCGAATCGCCATAAACCAATCGGGCCAGCCTGTCGTAAAACCAGGCGGTTTTATTATAGTTAGCGGGCATGGTTCGCAATAAAATTAAATCCTACCAAAGCCGCGTATTGCAGTATAAGCACCCCGTCCAGGTAAAAAAAGTAGTAATATTCATTCTTTTCCCAAGTTGACTTAAATATGAGCCAGCCGGTAAGAAATGTGACACTGCTAATGGCAAAAAAATTAACACTAAAGCCTGTATTGCGAAACATAAAAAGCAATATGATATGGCCTGCCAGCAATACCTGGCAAAACAGGTAAGCTTTTTTTTCGCCCCATACTACAGGGATAGTTTTTAAACCCGACTGCCGGTCGTGGAACAAGTCGCGGATATCAAAGGGCACTGTAAGCGCGGCAATGAACAGGAATCGTTTGGCCAGCATAATAACCGTATCGCGCATGGATACATCGGCTAAATGTTTATCCTGCGCTTCAAGCACAGGCACCAGCACACAACTTATTACCCAAACCACCGTAATTAAAACCGGCTTTAACCCGGGAATATTACGCAAGCCAAATTTTTGATTGCCAACACTGAACAAGGGTAAACTATAGCACACTGAAATGATACCCATAAAAATCAGCAGTATTTTAGACTGCATAGACACCATAAAGAACAGCGGGATAAGCGACAGCAGGCAGATAATGGTAAAACTGACCATCAGCCTGTAATGGCTAAAAAACCACCGTACCCTTAAGTATGGCGAAGTTTCGGGATGTTTGGGTTGGGTTGCCAGTATGCAAAAATTGTAGATGCCCAAAGTTGAAGTAAACAACAATGCAAGCACAGCGTAAACCGGTTTCGAATTAATTAAATAAAAGGTAACCAATGCCTGCGCTACCGCGCATAAAGCCATAAAAACATTGCTGAACAGCAGGAAATCAAGTACCGGCTTAATGATCTTTTTCATGGGCTGAAGCAGCCGTGTTATCCCTTTTTAAAATCAGGATCTGTTCCGGCTTTTAATTCAAATATCGTTATCTCCGGCAATATTCCAACCCTGCCTGTATAACCAAGAAATCCGTAGCCCACATTAACATATAGTTGCTGGTTGCCCTCATGGTACAAACCGGCCCATTCTTTATACACATATTTTATGGGGCTCCACTGAAAACTTTCTGTTCTAACACCAAACTGCATACCATGTGTATGGCCGGCAAACATGGCGTCTATCTGCGGGTATTCAGGCAGTACCTGGGCACGCCAGTGCGATGGATCGTGCGATAGGAGTAATTTAACGGGCAGGTCGTCCGTGTCTTTAACCGCCAGGTCCATGCGGCCATATTTTGGGAAACGGCTCAGCTCGCCCCAGTTCTCAATACCTAATATCCCTATTTCTTCGCCGTCAACCTTCAGGCGGCGGTGGGTGTTCAGCAGCAGGTCCCAACCCATGTTTTTGTGGGTGGATATTAAATCGTCGAGGTTTTTTTGCTTGGCAGCAGCATCGGGCCACCAGCAGTAATCGCCATAATCGTGGTTACCTAAAGTAGAGTAAACACCCAATGGTGCTTTTACCTTGCTGAATATATCCTGGTAACTACGCATTTCGCTGGTCATATCATTCACCAGGTCGCCAGTAAAGAAAACAACATCGGCCTTTTCCCGAATCAGCATTTCTACGCCGCCCTGTACTGCTTTTTTATTGTAAAAGCTGCCCGAGTGTATGTCTGATATCTGTGCTATCCTGATGCCATTAAATTTTTTAGGCAAGTTGCGCAGGTAGAGTGTACGGCGGCGTATGCGGTAATCGTAAACACTTGAAGTGGAGCCATAAGCCATAACCCCCAATGGTACAGCTGCGGCTATTAACCCGGCTTTTATTAAAAATGCCGACCGCGGAATGGCCGGCATATTATCATCTGCTTTATTTATGGTAATATTTTTTTGTTTTTTACGGATGGTGCCTGTAATTAACCGCCGTATATCATCTGTAAAAATGAAAAGGATAAATGTTGTTTTAGTAATAAGCTGTACAAAGAAAAGCAGCAATATAGCAGCCCTTATGCCAACATTCAGCTTGATGTAAACACTTGCAAATAAACCGGCAATCAGTATTACCGACAGGCCGAGAAAAAGCACTGTGAAAGATTTACTCCCCATGAAACGCCATTTTGGAAAAGCGCCCTTTAGTCCACTTATTATATAGAAATCGGCACACAAAAGCACCAGGCCGATGAAAAGCTTTATCAGTCCGCTTCCGTACATTAGTTAAAATTAATATCTGTCGTCATCCAGATCGATATCGTCATCATCGGGCTGCAAGTTAAACAAGCTGTTAAACATATCAGAGAAAGCGAAGCCATTGTCTAAAAAACCTTTATTTAACTGCGAAAACTCTGCCAGGCCATGCAATACAAACTCCATCAGTAAAAGCTGCTGATTTTCGCTTAAGCGCGGATGGAATTGCTTTACCAAACCTTTTAATCCCGGTATTGAATTAAGCACTTTTTTATATTCGGCGGCAGGCAGGTCGTCCACCAGCGAAAGGCTGTTGCCATTGCCAAACCAAGTAATTATTTCGGCGTAGGGGTTGGGTGTTTTTAATTTTTTTGCCTTTTCAGGATCAGGGAAGAATTGCAGTAACAGGGTTTTTATCGCCTTGCCAATTAATATGTTGGCCACTTTTGCCGGGCCTTCCAGCTCGCCCTCGTAAACCAGTTCAATTTTACCGGTGATGGCCGGGATAACGCCCAGAAAATCAGAGATACGCACAAAGGTATTCGCTTCATGATTAATGATCATCCGGCGCTCAGCGTTGCTGATGAGGTTTTCATAGGCCGATATGGTCAAACGCGCCGAAACACCGGATTTTTTATCGATATATTCTGAATTGCGGGCCTCAAAGGCTATCTGTTCTACCAGGTCTTTTACTAAGCCATCAGCTTCAACAGCGCTTTTTTGTTCAGCTGTAAGCGAGGCTTCCTGCTGGGTTATCTTACGCGAAATTTCAACTGAGCGCGGATAGTGCGTTAATATCTGGCTTTCTATCCTGTCCTTTAATGGGGTTACAATAGAGCCGCGATTGGTATAATCTTCGGGGTTGGCTGTAAATACAAATTGTATATCCAGTGGCAGCCTTAACTTAAAGCCCCGTATCTGAATATCTTTTTCCTGCAGGATGTTGAACAGTGATACCTGTATTCGGGCTTGCAGGTCGGGCAATTCGTTAATTACAAATATACCCCGGTGTGCCCGTGGTATCAGCCCAAAGTGTATCACCCGTTCGTCGGAGTAAGTCAGCTTCATGGTAGCAGCCTTGATGGGGTCAACATCGCCGATCAGGTCGGCAACGGTAACATCAGGCGTGGCCAGTTTTTCGGTATAGCGCTCTGATCGGTGTATCCAGGCAACAGGCGTATCATCGCCCTTAGCGGCTACCTCGTTATGCCCAAACCACGATATAGGGTTCAAAGGATCGTCAAAAAGTTCTGAACCGGCAATGTACGGCACATACTCATCCAGCAGGTTAACCAGCAAGCGCGCTATGCGGGTTTTTGCCTGCCCGCGTAAACCTAACAGCAAAATATTATGGCGCGACAGGATAGCAGTTTGCAGATCGGGAATTACCGTGTCCTCAAAACCGATGATACCTTCGAAGCCGGCCTCGCTT
>JBDSIC010000416.1:0-5106 GCA_039918195.1 Mucilaginibacter sp. | reverse complement strand
TGGTTACACCTGTTGTAGTGCCCTTTATCATTACACTTGCGCCCGGTACAGGACCTGAATTGTCAGATATTGTACCAGTAATTCTTTTGCCTTGGGCAAAAGAATTTGACAATGTGAAAACAGTAAATAATAAGGCTAATGCTACCTTAAGATACCTACCGTTTTTATTAAACAGTAAAATTCTTTTCATGTTAAATTAAGTTTGGTTAAAGAGAATTTAGATTTATTGATTACAAAACTACCGTACATTTAACCCAATGGTTAATATTAATTTATCATAATCAGATAATATTTAATCGTTTTTTAACGCCTTGAGTTCTTATCAGGAGGAAAAATATCAAAAATAAGCGTTAAAATAACACATATAGCGAACTATTTGCTATTAATTAATTGATTATCACGTTGTTTACTGGATTGGATGCCGCGCCGGCTGATTGTTATGCAATCGAATGCATATTTACCGCCTTAAATTTATATGGTTATTATCAGGGGTATTAGCGGGAGTTAAAAACAAGTGGTTGTATTTTAACACTTGCAATAATGATAGTTCGGCCTTCCCATTATGTTAAAATAATATAACCAGTTATTATTAAAAATAAGCAACGTATTCAGCGGGTACCTTTTCAATATTCCTTATCATGATATTTTTATAAAATACTTCGGCTGCTTCGCTCTGTAATTGCAGTTTGCCTTTTACCAGCGGCCGGGCCACACCTGCTTCAAGAAACCGGGATTTTGATAATGCCATTACCACATGGCCATTAACGATATGAATGCTTTTATCGCCAAAGCATATCAGTTCGATAGAATTCCACTCACCATCAGCTTTTTCGTAATTACCCTCTTGCTGCACAAAGCCACCCGAGCTACAGCCTGCGCCGATAGGCGTATCAATACCATTAGTGCTAAAATTCAGGGTGTCTTTTTTGCCTGCGCGCTTAACGATTTTTATATTGCATTGCGCTGATGCTATATTCCAGTAGTCGCCGCACCCGCCTTCCATAATTTGAAATTCCTGGCCCTGCATCCAGCTGCGCCAGTAATCTACCCCGGCTTCGCCCTGCGAGTGGTAGATAATTCCCGAATCTTTAGGTTCTGAGATACGCGGCACCCATTTTTTAGCGCCCCACTTTACCTGTAGTTTTAAATGGTAGTTTGAAAATTGCTGTTTTGTATAAACACAGCCGTAAACTTCACCGCTGATATGCAGTACCGGTTCGCCATTTACCATGTTTACGGTAAATACTTTTTCCGGGTCGATATGATAACCTATCGGTTTAATAAGCTCGCCTGCAATATTTTTAGGAGCGTCGCCCTTGTAATCAGTTTTATGCCTGTAACTTAAATACTTTCCCCATTTGCTCAAATTGCCATCAAGTAAATTTACCCACCCATTTTGATGGATCGATGTAGCGCCGCAAAATAATATGGCAAATGGTAAAATAAGGTTGCACAAAACTTTCATATTTAAAAGTAGCACCGCCCGGAAGATAATTATAATACTATTATAGCATATTATAATTGTTTTGTATAAGGGTGAAATATGTATGTTGAATCGCCATATCACCTTGTATGATTAAAATATTCCTAAAAACTTTTTCTTCCTCTTTTTCTTTTTTTGCTGACCGGGCGGCGTTTTTTGAGAAGATGCGTATGTGGATTTTTCTGCAAGTTTTTGCCGGGCATTTGCTAAACTGTCGCGTTTGGCATTCAGCACGCTATCGTAATTGTACCGCTTAATAAATATAAACGGCGAGCGGTAGGGTTTGGCATTTGCGTTGGAGGTTGCAAACGTATCAGCCGGTTCTTTTCTTGATAAAAAAGAATAAAGAAAGAGCGCCATAAACAAAGCTGCCACACCAATAAGGCCGATAAATGCTTTTTTAGGCATATGTACCATGTTGCTGTTACGTTCAAAAACACCGCTGCTTTCGTCGTACCTGATGCCGGCTTTGGTAGCTATGGCGTTAAGCGATGCGAGCCGGTTATCACTGCCGCTTTGCTGCGATTGCATCAGCTGTTCCTGTAAGCGTTTGTTTTCAGTTTCAAGTGCCACAGCATTAAGCGCCCCCGCTTGCCCTACCGAAGCAGAAATACTGCCGTTCACAATGGCATCGTGTAGTTCCGTTCCGTCGGCAAACCTGTCTTCAGGCTTTTTTTGCAGGCATTTATATAATAAGGTGGTAAACCAGGCCGGCACCTGCATTTCCGATAGTTTCTTTTCATCTGTCCAATCGGCGGGCAGGTTTGCTTTGCGCAGCTTCAGGGCATCCGGTATTTCGGTTTCCATGTGGCCAAGCATTACGGCATTGCGCCCGGTATCGCCGTTCCCGGGTAAGGGGAAAGGCACCTGCCCGGCAAGCAGTTCATATAATATAATGCCATAACTGTACACATCGGTTTGCAGCAGCATTTTGCCTTCGTGCTGCTCGGGTGCCATAAATTCTATTGCCCCGGCATGGCGTATGCTGCTGCGGCGCTGTTCTTCGCTCATAATGGCCAGGCCAAAATCAAGCAGTACATAGTTGCCGGTGTGTATATTGTATTTTACGTTATTGCTTTTAATGTCGCCGTGTTTAACGCCTACCTTATGGCAGTGGGCAAGGGCGCAGGCTAACTGGTCGGCTACTTTTACCAACTCCTTCAATGTAAATATCTTTTCGTGCGGCGGCTGCAGCAGCTCGCCCAGGTCAGGACCCTCTATATACTCCATCTCGATGAAGGGAAAGGAGCCGCTTTCGGTAATGCCTGAGCTGAGTATTTTTACGACGTTGGGATTGGGGTTCTCATTAACCTTTTGCAGCTTGGTTACTTCGTTATAGAAGTTGCGATAGTTCTTATCGTCCTGGTTCTCAGTATGAATAGGGGTGGGTATCAGTTTTACAGCCGAGTAGATAGCACCTGTACGCCGCCCTTTGTACACCGAGCCCTGCCCGCCGGTACGTAAAGCCCCTAAATTTTCAAGCCCTTCGGTTATCGTAAATACTTTACTCATCTTTAAGGGGTTGGTAACTAAACTCCAAAACCGCTGTTTCGCCAAGTATCACCTGGTCGCCTTCCTGTAGTTCGTGGCCTATGTGGGTGGAGTGCAGCTTGGTTATATTTTCGCTGGCTTCCGAGCGTACTTTTACTTTATTACGGGGTGGTACGCCGCCCTCGTCGGCAAATATCATAAAACTGGCCGCATCATTGTTCCACTCGATATGGGCGTGTTGCCGACTGATAAATTTATTGCCCTCGTTGCTGCTGTCGGATGGAAAAGCGATATGGTTGGTACGAAAATAACCTTCGTCCGACTGTGCTTTTTTATCCCTGCCGATATTGATCTTGCCGCCTGTTGATAATATGGTGTATTCGGGCTGTGTAGTTTCGCCGCTTAATGCACGCAGGTATGCAGTTGCAGTTTGTTTTATAAAATGTTTGCTTGTTTTAACAAAAAAAGCGGCGTCAAGGTTAGGCGCTTTAGTCGCCTCAGCCGGGAAGTCTTCATCAAATGTTACATCCAGCGACCAGCTTGCCGGCAGTTCAACCGCGTAATCGTCCGCTATCTTTTGTATCTCGTCCTTCAGTTTCCCGGGTTCGTCAACATACACTGCGGCTTCGTAAACATGCCGCTCGGCGGCGCTGCAGTTTAAATAGAGGCATAAGCCTTTAATATTGGCACCTTCGCCGCCTTCGGCTTTTTGCAGTTCCTGCTTTATAAATTGAAGCAGCGCGTGGCGTACACCCTTAACATCAGCCGGTCGGTCTTCCGCATCGCTCTTAAATAAATTAAATATCATGTTACTAACTAATACTGATCTTCTAAAAATTGTGCCCGAATATCTATTTAACCTCGCTGTTATTCATTTGTTTGCGGTGTAATGCTTTTAATATAACCCTTTTTTAGCAGGAATGGGATCACATGCCTGCCGGCAAGTTTTACAGCGTCTGACGAGCCTTTGGTTGATTCGATACGCACGCAAACCACAATATTATCCTTGCCGTTTGGCGTTGGCGCAAAAAATACATACCAGCCATCATTTATCTGCTGTTTTTTCCAGATACGCTCGGGCGTACCGGTTTTGCCGGCCACCGCGATACCCAAAGTAGATGCCTTAGGCGCGCTCTGCTCTATCATATAACGGCGCAGCAGCGAAGCATATTTGGGGTCGTTGGCCAGTTTTATACCCGGGTTAACAGGCATTAGCGAATCACTCACCTTTAACACGTAGCGGTTATTGATTAACGTGCCATGATTGGCCACGCCCGCTATTAACCTTGCCACCGCGGCAGGTGTCGCAATCAGCTCGCCCTGGCCCCAGGCCATGCCCGATATACCTTTGGCCCGCGTGCGGCGTATATTGTTGGGGTCATATCGCGGTTTGGTATTAAATTCTGTTTTACGCCAAAGCTCTTTCCATTTTTCCTCCTGTACCGGGTTTTCATCAGGCTTGTTGTAATAGTAGCCGCCCGCGCCATGTAAAAACATGCCGGTTTTAAGGTAAAGGTCGCCCATTTGTTCCTGCAGGTGTTCCTGGTTGGCCAGTTTTATAAAATAAACGTTGTTTGATTTTACCAGCGCGCGTTCTAAATTAATAACCCCGGTTTCATCAGGTTCCAAACCTTTGGTACGGATACGTTCCCACGAACTCACCGTAAAGCGTTTATTAGCCGCCGCTACCCCAAGTTTATTAAATGCAGCCATCGACGTAAGTACTTTAGCTGTCGACCCCGGCTGGGTGAAGTGTGTAAAGCCCAGGTCAGATGTGGTCATCCATTGTGACAGCTGGTTTTGTTCGGCAGTACTCATGGTGAGTTTTTCCCAGTCGCGCACAGGCGGCAGCGGGTAAACCGCCGAGGTAAGTACATCACCTGTACCCGATTGCATAATTACTACCGACACCCGGTTGTCATTTAATGACGTATCCGTAGCTATCGAGCGTTGAATACTGGTTTGCAGCCCGGCATCCATAGAGAGCCTTACGTCCCGGTTACGGTTTTTAAAAGCCTCTACGTCGGGGCTGTTTATACCCGCCAGCAGGAGTGGGGCAAGGGCTTTGTAGTCCTTTTTAACCACCGTCATTTCTTTAACGCCACGGGCTAAAAACCTGTTTTCGGCGTAGC
>JBDSIC010000415.1:0-5642 GCA_039918195.1 Mucilaginibacter sp. | reverse complement strand
ATCAAGATTTAAGATTCAAGACAATAATAAAAAGCCGCTCGCATTAAAATGTGAGCGGCTTTTTTATTATGTAATTCGTATCTACTGAGGCTTTTCTTCTAATTCTTTATTTTTTTATCTTGATTCTTTTATCTTGATTCAGTAAGCTGATCTCTGCCTCACAGCCTCGTACAATATCACGCCTGTTGATACACTTACATTAAGTGATTCTATCTCGCCGAACATGGGTATTTTGGCCAGGTGGTCGGCTATGCGGATGATGTCGTTGCGGATACCGTCCTCTTCGGAACCCATGATAATGGCCGTTGGCGCTGTGTAATCCGGGGCGTACAGGTAATCGTTTGTTTTTTCGGTGCAGCAAACCAGTTGCAGGCCTGCTTCCTGCAAATATTTCACCGTTTGCATAAAATTATCGTGGCGGCAAACGGGTATTTTGTAGAGTGCCCCTGCCGAAGTTTTAATAGCATCAGGATTTATTTGCGCAGAACCTTTGGCTGGCACCACTATTGCATGAACGCCGGCGCACTCCGCTGTCCGGGCTATAGCACCCATGTTGCGCACATCTGTAATGCTATCCAGTACCAGTATCAACGGCACCTCACCCTTCTCATATACCTCGGGGATGATATTCTCTATCTTTTGATAAGTTATAGGCGATATAAAAGCGATAACACCCTGGTGGTTCTTCATCGTAATGCGGTTCAGCTTTTCAACCGGCACCTGCTGGGCGGTTAGCTGGTATTCTTGCAGTAATTCTTTTAATTCATTCAGTAAACCGCCTCCTATGCCACGCTGAATATAAAGCGACTCAATTTCTTTGCCCGAACGGATAGCTTCCACAACAGCGCGTATGCCAAATACCATTTGGTTACTCTCATGTTTCTCGTAAGGCTGCCTTGTATTAAATGCCATATATAAATTTTTTGAAGCGGCAAAAATAGCTATATTAATTGACTAAAGCAGTTACCAGGCTATGCTAAACGGCCTGCCCCGGTACCTCTTGCAAAACTTATATCCATCAACACTGTTCAAAAAGAATAAACTTATCCCCATGCCCAAACAAAGCGCCGGAATTTTATTGTACAAGATGGTGGATAAAAAGCCGCTGGTTTTTCTCGTCCATCCCGGCGGGCCATTTTGGAAAAATAAGCATGAGGGCGCA
Source organism: Mucilaginibacter sp. (assembly GCA_039918195.1). Taxonomy (GTDB): domain Bacteria; phylum Bacteroidota; class Bacteroidia; order Sphingobacteriales; family Sphingobacteriaceae; genus Mucilaginibacter. The sequence goes on along the minus strand of JBDSIC010000415.1, from coordinate 4,480 downwards.
TGGTCTGTACCTAAAGGTGAATTTACAGATGAGGAAGATGCACTTGCCGCGGCCAAACGTGAGTTTGAGGAGGAAACAAGCCAAACCATAACCGGTGAATTTATCGCGCTTGAACCTGTACGCCAAAAAAGCGGCAAAATAATATACACTTATGCTGTTGAGGGTGACCTTGATACCGATAATATCGTTAGCAACGTATTTGACCTGGAGTGGCCGCCACGGTCGGGCAAAACCATTAGTATATCCGAGGTAGACAAAGGCGATTGGTTTGATGTAAAAACTGCCCGTAAAGTGATAAACCCCGGGCAGGTGCCGCTGCTGGATAATTTAATAAAGGTGCTTTTAAGAAGTTAAAAAAGTGTTTGCTGCTGCGAGTTTAGCGAAGCGTAACTCGTAGCGCTGCACGTTAGTTTCTTAACTTAACCTGCCGCGGTTACATTATCTTTTCCCCTTAAAAAGCCTTTCTGTTCTTTACCCAATTAGATGGCTCTGACTTTATTTCAACGGCTGCACTATGCTGCTTGTTAGCACTCAATAAACGTTCCATCAAAAGCGCCGCAATAAATGCTTCCTGCTCATCTTCAAGCTGTAACACTTCCGGGGTAAAGTATTTCTTTACAAAGTGTGTATCAAAATTACCCGAGGTAAATGCTTCGTGGCCCATTACAAATTTGCCAAAGCCCAAAGTGGTGGTAATACCGGTGATACGGTATTCGTCTATAGCGCGTTTCATCCGGTCGATAGCCTCTGCCCTGTCCTTACCGTAGGTGATCAGTTTGGCTATCATCGGGTCGTAATAAATAGGTATTTCCATGCCTTGCTCAAAACCATCGTCAACCCTTACGCCGGGGCCTTTGGGGGTAATGTAGGTTTGCAGTGTGCCAATGTCGGGTAAAAAGTTATTCGCCGGATCTTCAGCATATACACGTAACTCTATGGCGTGGCCAATCAGCTGCAGGTCTTCCTGTTTAAAACTGATAGCCTGGCCGCGGGCAATGTTTATCTGCTCTTTTACCAGGTCGATGCCCGTTACCATTTCCGTTACGGGATGTTCTACCTGCAGGCGGGTGTTCATTTCCAGGAAAAAGAAATCCAGCTTTTCATCCATAATAAACTCTACCGTACCGGCACCGGTATAATTTACCGAGCGTGCCACATCCACGGCGCATTTGCCCATGCGCTGGCGTATTTCGGGCGTTAACACGGATGAAGGCGCTTCTTCCACAACTTTTTGGTGGCGCCGCTGCACCGAGCAGTCTCGCTCGAACAGGTGGACGATATTGCCATGCGTATCACCCAAAACCTGTATCTCTATATGCCGGGGCGAGGATACATACCGTTCAATAAACACCGAACCATCGCCAAATGCCGAAGTGGCCTCGGATACGGCCAATTCCATCTGCTCTTCAAATTCAGCTACGTTATCCACTATACGCATGCCTTTACCCCCGCCACCGGCTGCAGCCTTTATCAGTATCGGGAAACCTACTTCAACCGCGCGTAATTTGGCTTCGCCTATATCGGTTATGGCCTCTTCTGTGCCGGGCACCATAGGTATATTATATTTTAGTGCAGCAGCCTTGGCCGAAAGCTTATTGCCCATCACCTCCATAGCTTCGGGCGAAGGACCTATCAGGATAAGTCCCGCCTCGCGCACCTTGCGGGCGAATACGGCATTTTCTGATAAAAAGCCATAGCCCGGATGAATACCTTCGGCACCTGTTTGTTTGCAGGCATCTATGATCTTCTCGCCTACTAAATAAGATTGGTTAGATGGCGCTTCGCCAATGAAAACGGCTTCGTCGGCATATCTTACATGCAGGGCATCGCGGTCAACGGCAGAGTATATGGCAACGGTTTTTATGCCCATCTCGCGGGCCGAGCGCATTACACGCAGCGCTATTTCGCCACGGTTGGCTATCAGTATTTTTTGCATAGACGACAAATGTAAAATATTTAGGGAATTTTAGTGTACTGTACTGATAGGTATACAGTTTGCAGTTACCTGTTTACAATATTTACCTGCATTATGCCTGCTGCAAACTACTATTTGCAAACTACATCAATTGGCATCATATTTATATTATATATGATAATTAAATTAAATAGTAAACCATTAAAACATAATATCATGAGCACAAAATCAACCGGACCAGTAGAGGATAAAGGTTTCTTTGAAAAAGTTGCAGAAACCATTAGCGAAATTTGGAGCGGCACTAAAGACGAGGCTGAAGAGCTAAAAGATAAAGCCGAGGATAAATTAGATGATCTGAAAGAAAAAGCTGGAGATACCTACGACAGTCTTAAGAAAAAAGTAACTGCTAAAAAGGCTACAGCCACTAAAAAAGTTGCTGTAGCTAAAACGGCTGTTACCAAAAAAGCGGCAGATGTAAAATCAACAGCCACTAAGAAAGCAACTGACGTTACCGCAAAGGCAAAAACAAAAGTGGCTGATGTAAAAGCTAAAGCAGATACCAAAACCAAACAAATTACTGACAAAGCTAAGAGCGCAACAGCCGACGCTAAAAAACAGGTTACAGCTACTAAAGCCAAAGCTGCAAGTACGGCCAAAGCTATCAGCACAAAAGCAAACACTGAAGTTGCGGCTGTTAAAAAGGCTGCTGCGACTAAAACCGCAAAAGCTGCCACAACAGTGAAGAAAAAAGCTACTACTGCGGCGAAATAATACCCAAGTATCATTTGAAAGTAATGAGAAAATCTTATATGCCATGCCTTAACGAATTACTGGGCGTATAAGATTTCTCCTCGTACCTCGTTCGAAATGACACTTTTTTGGTTTTATCTATTATAAAAAGGCCGTTCTGCATTACACAGAGCGGCCTTACAATAAAACTTACCATGATTCCTTTCTGTCACTTGCGTGGCGGAAAAGTTCTTTGTTATTCGAAAGTATATTTACAAGCCATAACTTTTTAACGTCCTCATCATGGCCAATGTAGGTAATGCTAATTATTCTCTTTATCAAAAACCGATAGAAAATCCCTGCGGAGGAAATATTTTTTCAAACTTACTCATACGCCAGTTGCAGGTCAATCATACTTTAGTTGTATTTTGTCGTGAAGAAAGACTGGTAATGTAAAATTATGTTAAATAATGCCCTAAAAGTTTGGCTTTGTATTGGCGTTGCTTAACTTAGCCCGCGTCCTTTTAAGCCTCATAAATGAAATTCAGATCATTACTTATACTATCGGCCACCCTGTTATTTTTCACCTCAACAGCATTTGCACAGCGCGATAGCATCCCCTTAAGTACAATTATCGATAAAGCGAATAAAAGCATTAATTCGCACCCGGTAGAAAAAGTATACCTGCACTTTGATAAGCCTTACTATGCCATTGGCGATACGATATGGTATAAAGCTTACCTTACCTACGGCCTTCACCAACCATCTGAATTAAGCAGAATTATTTATGTAGATATAATCAACAGCCACGACCAGGCTATTGAAACGCAGATGCTTACGGTAAAAAATGGCTCAGCTATCGGTTCTATCTCTTTAACACAGCCGGGGTACGACCAGGACAGCTACCATATACGTGCCTATACCCGCTGGATGACAAATTTTGACAAGGCTTACTTTTTTAATAAAACCATTGTTGTTGGTAATGCCATTAACAAGCAGGTTAGCACTGTCATTTCAATCAGGCGTACTGCTAATACCGGCGAAGCAGGCATAAACACTACTATAACTTATAAGGACACTGAAGGCAATGCTTATGCCGATAAGAAAGTGCAGTGGACAATAACAAACAACAGCGAAGATATAGCTAAAGGCAAAGGCGTTACCGATGCACAAGGGAAACTGAATATTATCTTCCCCAATACTGCATCTGTTGACCTTGCGGCAGCGGTTTTAAACACAGTGCTGGATGCCGGCAATCGTAAAATCATCAATAATTCGTTTCCGCTAAAATCGGCAGCGCTGCCGGCTGATGTGCAATTTTTCCCTGAAGGCGGGAACCTGGTGAATAATATATTGTGTAGAATAGCCATAAAAGCCATACAATCAAACGGGTTAAGCACCGATTTTAGCGCCACTATTACAGATAACACCGGGGCGGCTGTAACAACCTGCAATAGCGAGCATGCCGGTATGGGCCAGTTTATGCTAACCCCCCAGGCCGGTAAAACCTATAAGGCAAGTGTTACCTTTAAAGACGGTACAAAAGATGTTTACGAGCTTCCGCAGGCCCAAACCGGGGGAATGGCTATGGGCGTTGTTACCACGGATACAAGCCGGCTGATCGTCAAGATATCTGTTGACGAAACTTATTTAAAAAGCCACTTAAACAAAATATTTTACCTGGTAGGTAAAATAGGCCCGGTTATTTGCTACGCGGCAAAACTAACTTTGATGCAGCCCGAGGTTGTAGTTTTTATACCAACCGACAAACTGCCAACCGGCCTTATACAACTTACGTTACTAACAGCCCTTGGTCAGCCAATAAGCGAACGCCTT
>JBDSIC010000414.1:0-7336 GCA_039918195.1 Mucilaginibacter sp. | reverse complement strand
GGTACAGATAGAAGCACGCGTTATGGGCGAACTGGCCAATAACGTGATCATCCCGGCAGCTATAAACTATCAAACCACGCTGGTACAAAACGTTAAGGGCTTAAAAGATCTGGGCCTTGATGAAAGTACTTACAAAGCACAAATAGATATTATCACCAAACTATCTGAACACATTAACTTTATTAAAACCAATGTGGAAGAAATGGTGCAGCAGCGTAAACAGATAAATTTGGTGGAAGATACCCGCCAAAAGGCTATTGACTATGATGAAAAGGTAAGGTCGTACTTCCAGCCTATACGTTATCATGTAGATAAGCTGGAGCAACTGGTTGACGATACCCTGTGGCCCTTGCCAAAATTCAGGGAGTTGTTGTTCTTCAAATAAAAAAAGCCCTTCAAGGGCTTTTTTTATTACTATTATCAATTCAAATTATTTTAACTTTTATTTGTGCTTATTGCCGTTTCTTCGGCGGAAGCCTCATTTTCCACCTCTCTGACGTACTGTGTTTTAAGATGATCGTAAAGCGAGTGCTTATCAACTATGATAGATACCAGGCTGGCAATCATTCCGGCCAGAATAAGGTGAAATATTACGCTGTGACGGTCGGTCATTTCAAGCACAAGTATAACCGACGTAAAGGGTGAACGGGTAACGCCGGTTAAAAAAGCCACCATGCCGGCAAGTATAAGTAAGTTGGTATTATTGTCGGAAAGCTGGAACCAGCCGGCAACAAGCGCGCCTACACTTGCCCCTGCCCCCAGTGCCGGGGCGAATATGCCGCCTGCCGCGCCGGTAGTGAATGACAGCAGTGGCCCCATAATGCGCAGCAGCGGTGTATACCAGGCTGCATACTTATTAGAAGTGAACAGCGCGGTTTCCATTACCTGTTTACCCGAACCAAGTATGCTGCCATTTATAAAATAAGCGGTACCGGCTAATAACAGGGCGCAACCCGCTACATAAATTACATGGTGATGGGTGAATTTAAACCGGGCCTTCCAGGCAAATATAATCAATATCAGTTTTGACATGCCGCTGCCCAGCAGGCCAGATAACATAGCTACCAATACCACCCCCAAAAAGATATAAGGCGACAGGTTACTTATTTTCGGATACCCGAGATATAAATAAGGCCCCAATAATGCCTGCGCCGAAAGACCTGCTATAATTACCGATGAAAATATGGCCGTTTTAAAATAGCTGAAATGCGTTTTTGTAAGTTCCTCTATAGCGAACACGATACCACCCAAGGGCGTATTAAAGGCTGCGGCAAGTCCGGCAGCCGCACCGGTGACTATCATGTTACGCCGGGCAATTTTAGGCCACCACTTGGGCAATACCTGGTAAATTATTTTAAATATAGATGCGGCTATTTGTATAGTTGGCCCCTCGCGGCCGATAGCCCCGCCTCCAACAGCCATAAAAAGGCTTGACAGCACTTTTATGACAATAGTTTTTACACCCAAAAAAATATTAACCTTGTTGTTGGTTTTTGGTGTGGAGAGTTGTATGGCGGCCATTACCTGCGGTATCCCGCTGCCTTTGGCGTATGGCGAAAAGCGTTTTACAAGCCACCAGGCTACTAAAAAGCAGGCAGGTGTCATTATAAAAAGCATCAAGGCATGTTCTTTAAAAATATAGCCGGCAAAGTTTTCGGCAGCTAAAAATAGCTTGGTATAAAGTACGGCCACCAAACCCGTTATTACCGATGCTACCCAAAAAGGTATGGCAGTTAACGCGTTCTTTTTTAAATTCTCATTTCTTATCCTGTCAAAAATAGTTTTTAGTTGAAGCCTGGCCCAAAAGATAAATTTCATGCAGTATTGATGTTCTGCAGTAAACAGTAAAAGGATTTTTGCTGTACGGCAGTAGAATTTTACAAAGATAATAATCTGTGGGCATTAAAACCGATTATACAGTATATTTGCGCTATGATTTCTACGCAAAGATATGATCAACGCGGCGTTTCGGCGTCAAAGGATGATGTTCATAATGCCATAAAAAATATTGACAAAGGCATATTTCCCCAGGCCTTTTGTAAAATAGTACCCGATATTATCAGCAATGATCCGGCTTATTGCAACATTATGCATGCCGACGGCGCGGGCACCAAATCATCATTGGCTTACACTTATTGGCAAGAGAGTGGCGACCTTTCGGTTTGGCGCGGTATAGCGCAGGATGCCATTATCATGAACCTTGATGACCTGCTGTGCGTAGGTGCTATAGATAATATACTGCTGTCATCAACCATTGGCCGTAACAAAAATTTGATACCCGGCGAGGTTATCGCCGCTATCATTAACGGCACCGAAGAGATATTAAGCGAACTGCGTAATGCCGGTATAGGCATCTACTCTACCGGCGGCGAAACTGCCGACGTAGGCGACCTGGTGCGCACCATTATAGTAGACAGCACGGTAACCTGCCGCATGAAACGTGAGGACGTAATATCAAACCACCGCATTAAAGCAGGTGACGTAATAGTCGGCCTGGCATCATACGGGCAGGCAACTTACGAGAACGAGTATAACGGCGGCATGGGCTCTAACGGTTTAACATCGGCACGGCACGATGTGTTCAACAAAACTGTCGCGCACAAGTACCCCCAAAGCTATGATGCAGCCATACCTGATAACCTTATCTATTCAGGCACACGTAATTTGGAGGATGATATAGACGTAGGCAACGGGATCACCGTCACGGCCGGTAAGCTGGTGCTATCACCAACACGTACTTACGCACCTGTTATAAAACCTGTTTTAGATAAGTATCGCCACCAGATAAACGGGATGGTGCATTGCAGCGGCGGCGCGCAAACTAAAGTGCTGCATTTTATTGATAATTTACATATCATCAAAAATAACCTGTTCCCGGTGCCGCCATTGTTTAAGCTGATACAAGAGGAATCAAAAACCAGCTGGCACGAAATGTACAAGGTATTTAATATGGGCCACCGAATGGAGCTTTATGTACCCGAAGAAATTGCCGCCGACATCATCAGCATATCAAAAAGTTTTGATGTTGACGCGCAGATCATAGGCCATGTAGAGGCGGCTGATAAAAAGCAGGTAACTGTAACGTCGGAATTCGGCGAGTTTGTGTATAATTAGCCAATAGCATTTGTCTTAAAAAAAGAAGCCCTCATGGAATTTCCATGAGGGCTTCTTTTTTTACAAGATTCAATATTAATTAAACAAATACCTTATACCTAATTGCCCCGACCATGCAGAACCAAAAGGTGATGTAGCATAAGCTTTTCCTGTTGATGGCGCTTTAAAGGTGTAACCGCCTGTTGGTAATGCGGCGTTAGTTAGGCTTACAATTGAATAAGCCTGGTTAGTTACGGAATACTGGCGACCCCACTCCTTGTTCAACAAGTTACCTACATTGAAAATATCAAAGGTTAACTGCAACCTATTTTTGGTAGCTCCAAACATTGCTCCAAATTCCTGGGTGATCCTTAAGTCAAACTGGTGTTGGAAGGGTGCGCTTGCACCGTTTCTTTCGGTGTATTTACCGCGGCGTTTGCTCAGGTAAGGGTCACCTTTGATAAATGCATCAAGGGCGGTCCACTGTTGCTCCGGCGTTATTGCCGGGCTGCTGCCGCTTGCTGCGATAGGCAATAGCTTAATTTCGCCGGCATTTCTTGGTACATAAAACAAGTCGTTACCGTTATTAAAGCTATTATCCGCATTCGCGTTACCGTTAATCAAATAAGTAAAGGGCTGTCCTGAATAACCTGAATAGAAAAGAGCTATACCTGTGCTGAAAAGTTTTTTAGGGCCATAGTTGATGCTATAGCCGGCCGAACCCACAATACGATGGCGGGCCTGGAAGCTTGATATTGCCAGCGGCGGATTATTCGGGTCATCTACAATTTGAACAAACTCCCAGTTAGACAATGCGGTGCTGCTGGTGCCATCATTTATTGATTTTGCATCGGTATAAGTGTAAGCCACCATAGCAGAAAATCCATTGTTAAATGTTTTTTGCAACTGGCCGGTTAAGTTAACTGTGTGACCTTTATTGGTGTTATCCAATAATATAACGTTTGAGAAATTGGCATTATCAACACGGCCGGGATATGTCGGCCTCGTATCAGCACCACCCGATAAATCGGGGTTAAGTGTTGTAGTTGAAGCTTTTGTATTGATATCCTTATAAAGAACGTTATTGATCGTTTTTGAATATATACCTTCTAATGTTGCAATGATACCGTAAGGTAATCTAAAATCAACGGCCAGGTTAGTTCTGAAAGTTTGCGGTATTTTAAAATCGTTAGATACCAAATTTACTTCGGCCCGGTTTGAACTTGCACCTGCTATACCTTCACCGGCAGCTGCCTGGTTGTTAGGGTCAGCTATAAATTCAAGGTTAGGGTTTTGAACGCTGCCGCTTGTACGGCCTACACTTACAGTGCTGAACAGCATACCGCTGTTACCATACTGATTAGATAGCCAAACAAAAGGAACACGGCCGGTAAAAATACCCGTACCACCTCTTATTTGTAATGAGCGGTCGCCCAGTACGTCATAGTTAAATCCTAATCTTGGTGCCCATAAAGGTTTAGTGCTTGGCGTTCTGTTGGTAGAATAACCCGGGAACGACTTCGCTATCGAATCATTCCTTAATGGTTTATCGCCGAATACCGGGATATCCATACGTAAGCCGGCAGTTATTTTTAAGTTTTTTACGGGTTCAAATTCATCCTGTATATAAAAACCTAATTGTGCAGCACTAAACTCAGCAGCAGGCCTTGTGTTGCCTGCAATGCGCGATACAGTTGCCTGTACGCTGGCCGGTTGGTTGGCAAGATAAGCGGCTACGTTTGGAAAAGTCCAGCGGCCGTTAACGTTGTTGATAAATAAGTTCCTGAATGAGAAGAACTCGTTATGCGTACCAACGGTTAGCAAGTGTTTGCCTAAGTTGATCTTTACATTGTCAGTTATCTCAAATATATGCTGATCAAGTTCATTGGCTACCGAACTTCTTTGTGAGCCAAACTCAGCAGTTACGCCTGAAACGCCTTCGATATTCTGGATAGTTACCGACGGGAACAACGTACCGGCGGTTTTACGTGCATCGCTAATGCTACTGTAACCCAATATCAGGTTGTTTGAATACGTCTGGTTGAAATTACTTCTTAATTCAATAATACCTACATGTTGTTTGTTTGCAAACTTGTAGGCGTTATTACCAAAGTTGAAGAAAGTAGCAGAGCGTGTAAGGTTATCGTCAAACGCATCTATATAGTTATAGCGCGCGGTTAACTGGTGCTTATCATTGATGTTCCAATCTAATTTGGTGAAAATTTTATTATTCTCGCGTTTCAGATCCTGTGCGCCGTAAGAGCCTACATCATATTTATAAGTGGTTAAAGTATAATCGGCAATTTGCTTAGCTGTAGCAGTACTAATTGGCGCACCGGTTTCGCCGGCGTTGTTTGCCAAAGGGCCACTCCTGCGGCCTATTTCGCCGTTTACAAAAAAGAATAATTTATTTTTAATGATAGGCCCGCCTACCCTGAAACCATATTGGTTATCAGAAAAATTAGCGTTTTTAGCCCCGGTAAGTACGTTTTTACCGTACAGGTTTTGATTTTTATTGTAAAAATAGATAGAGCCCTCGAAATTATTGGTGCCTGACCGGGTTATGGCATTCACACCGGCACCGGTAAAATTACCCTGGCTAACATCATAAGGTGCCAAAACAATTTGAACTTCCTGTATCGCATCTAAAGATATTGGCTGTGTGCTGCTTTGCCCGCCGGGTGTACCACTTGCTGCTAAACCAAATACATCGTTATTAACAGCACCATCTATAGTAATATTGTTATAACGGTTGTTTGTGCCTCCAAAAGATGTGCCCCCGCTTGCTGTTGGGGCCGCTTGTGGGGTTAACCGTGTAAAATCTTGCAGGGAGCGGCTGGCTGTTGGCAAATTCTCTAATTGCGTACGGCTAATATTGGTAGATGCGCCTGTTCTGCGGCTGTTCATAACAGGGTCTTTTCTGCCTGTTATATTTACTTCGGCAAGGCTCACACCATCCTGGCTTAAAGTGCCGTTAAGCGTAAACGCCTCGCCAAGCCTAAGTGTAATACCGTTTGTAGTGCCTTTTTCGTAGCCAAGATAGGAGAATTCAATAAGATAAGGCCCGCCAACGCGCATATTTGGAATAACGTACCTGCCATCACCATTGGTTGATGTAGTGTACACGGTACCGGTTGGTTGATGGGTTGCTTTAACCGTAGCGCCGGGTAAGGTTACGCCTTTGCTGTCATTAATGGTCCCTGTTAGTGTACTTGTGGTTACCTGCGCATTAGTGGCACCAAAAGCAAATAAAAAAAGAAGTAACGTGAGTAAATGCTTTCTCATGGGTAGTGTTTTTCTTTGTTAAAATATCAGTTAATTAATTTTCTACAAAATTAGGCAAAACAATTATCGCATATGTTAACAGAATATTAGCATTTGATAAAAAATTATCAACAAGTGATTATTTTTAATGTAAAATTAATATTACACTTAAGTTAATCCATTTAAAAGTTTATATTTCGCCCCTGATTTCATATAACTATAATTACTTTCCATTTTATTGCATCCGGCTTACAGTATTCAATTTTAGCATTTCAGCGTATTTACTTAGCTTTGGCACACATTATCAAAAAATCATCATCAGGATATGAACTACGATTTAATTGTTATAGGGTCGGGCCCCGGAGGGTATGTAGCTGCTATACGCGCTTCGCAACTGGGCTTAAAGGTAGGTATAGTTGAAAAAGAAGCGTTGGGTGGCATTTGCCTTAACTGGGGTTGTATACCAACCAAAGCCTTATTAAAAAGCGCCCAGGTATTTGAATATTTAAACCATGCTGCCGATTATGGCATCAAAGTAAACGGTGGTGAAGTAGATTTTGCCGGCGTAGTAAAAAGGAGCCGCGCTGTAGCCGATGGTATGAGCAAAGGCGTTCAGTTCCTGATGAAGAAAAACAAAATTGACGTAATATTAGGTTTCGGTAAGCTAAAAGGCAAAGGAGCTGTTGAGGTGAAGGATGTCGAAGGCAAAACTACCGAACATACAGCCAAACATATTATACTGGCAACAGGTGGCCGCTCGCGCGAGTTACCAAGCCTTAAACAGGATGGTAAAAAGATAATAGGCTACCGCCAGGCAATGTCGTTGCCTACACAGCCAAAATCATTGGTAGTAGTTGGTTCAGGTGCCATAGGTATTGAGTTTGCCTATTTTTATAACGCGCTGGGCACCAAAGTTACCGTGGTTGAATTTTTACCGAACGTGGTGCCTTTAGAAGACGAAGAAGTTTCGAAACAGCTG
>JBDSIC010000413.1:0-2865 GCA_039918195.1 Mucilaginibacter sp. | reverse complement strand
TTAATTTTAACAGTCTTTACAAAAAAAAGGACGAATGGACAACCGGCGATGAGGCTATAGCCAACCGTGTGCCGCATTACCTGGCCTTTATGGGTTGCCGCGAGTTGGGGCTGCTGGCTTTAAAATCTGTATTTTACGAATCGGTATTAAAGGTGCCTGTAGAAAATAAGCGCAGTGTTTTTACCTTGCTTACAGGCAAATTTAAGCTGCGCGATATGCACCTTGGCGGCTATGTTGAAAACAAGGAACATAAAATAGAGCAGGCTTTATTATTACTTAAAGAAAAGGGCAACGACATCAAATTTGAAGGCTACTCGGATTATCAAATAGAGTACCTGAACAAAATGATAGCCGCATGCCAAAAAGCCGGTGTGAAGATGATACTACTTAACTCGCCTATTTATAAGGATGCCCAGATGGGGTATAACCAAAAGGATTTTTATGCCTATTACAAGCAGCATCTGCAGCATCTTCCGTTTTGGGATTTTCACAATATGCCCTACGAAAGCAAGAAATTCAGGGACACCGACCACCTTAACGCTGATGGGGCTAAAGAGTTCTCTTTGTACCTGAAAGAGCAATTAGACGCGGGTAAGTGAGCCTTGCCCTTAAAACCCCTGATTCTTCGCTGTCGCATACAACCCATTATATGGCTTATTTGCACCGCCTAAGTACGCTACTTAAGCTGTAATTTTGTTAAGTATTATTGTCTGAACCAGGTTTTCAGCATTAATGAATTAACAGAATTTATACCGTACATTCCATTTTAAAAACCATACCATTATGAATACAGAAGAAGTAGCAAACAGGCTGGTACAGCTATGCCGCGAAGGCCGTAACCTTGATGCCATTAATGAACTATATGCCGATGACGTGGTAAGCCTTGAACCCGAAGGCGATAGTATCAAACAAACCAACGGCAGAGAGGCAGTAATTGAGCACAATAAAAAATGGTTTGAATCACTGGAAGAAACCCATGATACCGGTATAACAGGCCCGCTTGTGGCGGCCACGCATTTTACCTGTACCATGAGTTATGATGTAACGATGAAAGGCTTCGGCCGAATGCAGCTTAATGAAGTTTGTGTTTACGCAGTAAAGGACGGTAAAATAGTAGAAGAGCAGTTTTTTTACCGCCTGTAACTAAATCATTCATACGCAGATAGATAGTGTAACAGTTTTTAAACTGTTACACTATCTAATTTATCTTCCTTTATTGCTTTTAGCCCTTTTGTCCACCTCAATAACTGGGTAAGCATTATAACGGATGATTTTTCAATCATCTCATTTGGTATAAATACGCCGTCATCGTTAATAAACTGGCTGAAAGACGGGATATTTACTACTTCGCCTAAACCTACCACCCGCAGTGATATCAGATCGGCCCGCAGGCTTTGTACCGCGCGTACACCGGCAAACGGCCCAAGCGAATAACTTACAATGCCGGCAGGTTTATAACCCCACTCGTGCATCAGGTACTCCAAAGCATTTTTTAAAGGTGCGGGGTAGCTATAATCATACTCCGCTGTAACAAATATAAAAGCGTCGGCTTCGTCTATTTTGGCAGCCCATTGTTTGGTATGCTCATGCTCGTATTGCTGCATAATAGGGTGCAGCGGCTCATTCATTAGTGGCAGGTTTATTTCTCCCAGGTCAAGCACTTCCACATCAAAATCACCGATTTTTTCGGCAGCTTCCTTTACCCAATTCGCAACCACAGGTCCTTTACGGCCGGGCCTTACTGTTGATGTTATGATCTTTAATTTATACATTTTTTCTCTTTTTTATAAATACTTACACAAAGTTAGAGTCAAATACTATACTTTTGTAAGTACTATATTAAAGTATAGCACTATACATTTGTATAGTTAAAGTTAAATACCGGATGGAAGAAGAAATATTAGATCAAAAGGCCTGTGTGGCATCTATGCTGCCCGTTACAGATGCGCTTGAAGTATTGCGCGGGAAATGGAAACTGGCCATTATTGTATCGCTGTTACACGGCGGCACTAAACGGTTCGGGCAAATATCAGCTGATATACCCAAGGTGACCGACAGGATGCTATCCAAAGAGTTAAAGGACCTGGAAATAAACCGCCTTGTTAAACGTACCATCCATAACACCTTCCCGGTAACGGTAGAGTATTCGCTTACCGAGCATGGTCAAACCCTGCGCGGAATTATTACCGAGCTACGCATTTGGGGCCAAATGCACCGGGATAAGATTACCAGTAAAAAGTAAGTAATAGAATAACTCATCTTAAAATAGTTGTAAAATATAAAAGCAGTGCCTGAATAGAAAGACACTGCTTTACAAGTTATTTTAGAGTTAAAATGACAAGCTGAATTAGTTAAACCTTACAACTTTTCAACCTTACAACACAACAACAAAACTTACTTCAATCCCCCGCCTAACGAGCGATATAATTCAACTGTTGCGCCTAATTGCTGGCGTTGTATGGCGGCCAAATTCAGTTCGGCTTGCAGGGCGTTGGTTTGGGCGGTTATTACTTCCAGGTAGTTGGCCATGTCGCTTTTAAATAGCAACTGCGCGTTTTTTATGGCGTTCTTTAAGGTATCAACCTGCCCGGTGGCTATTTGGCGCTGCTCGCCCAGCTTTTCGTTTTGTACCAGCGCGTTGGTTACCTCGCCTACCGCGTTAAGTACCGACTGGCGGAATTGCAATACCGCCTGCTCGCGTTCTATTTTAGCCACTTCGTACCGGGTTTTTAATTCGCGGTTGCGGAAGATAGGTTGTAAGATGGTCCCTGTACCAATGCCAAACAACGACCCGGGTATATTAAACCAGTTACTCGATTTAAAGCTTTCTATCCCGCCCGAGGCAGTAAGTGTTAACGACGGGTA
>JBDSIC010000412.1:0-4230 GCA_039918195.1 Mucilaginibacter sp. | reverse complement strand
GCGAAGCGTAGCCGGGGTGAGTCCACTAACGAAGCAATCTATGACATTAACTTACCAACCTTACGAACTCCTTCTTAAGCATCCGTTCACGATAGCTAAATTTACGCGCACCTCAACGCCGCTCATGCTGGTGCAAATTGCGCACGAAGGCTATACAGGTTACGGCGAAGCATCTATGGTGCCGTATATGGGCGAGAGCCACCAAAGCGCAAAGGATTTTTTGAGTAATGTAGATGTAAGTCAGTTTAAATACCCTTTTAATTTTGATGCGATAGTTGATTACCTCGACAGCTTAGCCCCCGGCAACCCCGCTATAAAAGCCGCCATAGACATTGCCCTGCATGATCTGGATGGCAAACTGCAAAATAAACCCTGCTGGCAGCTATTAGGCAGCGAACCTGCAAAAATGCCTGTGACCAGTTACACGATAGGTATAGATACAGCGGAAGTTATCAGGCAAAAAGTAAAGGAGGCAGAAGGTATAAAAGTGATCAAAGTGAAATTAGGGCGGGATACTGATAAAGAGTTAATAACTACTATACGCGCAGTAACCGATTTGCCGCTTTACGCCGATGCCAACCAGGGCTGGACAGATAAGCATGAAAGCCTGGATATGCTGCACTGGTTACACGGGCAGGGGGTACAACTATTGGAGCAGCCCATGGCTAAAACGGATATAGACGGCAACGCCTGGTTAACCGAACGCAGTCCGATACCCATTATAGGCGACGAAGCAGTACAGCGTTTGGCAGATGTAGAAAAAGCCAAAGGCATATATCATGGCATCAATATCAAACTAATGAAATCGGCAGGAATGCACGAGGCGAAACAGATGATACAAAAAGCCCGCGAACTGGATATGAAAGTACTGGTAGGCTGCATGAGCGAAACCAGCTGCGCCACCCTTGCCGCTGCCGCCCTTGCCCCGCAATGTGACTGGGCCGATCTGGATGGGCCATTTTTAACGACTAATAATCCGTATAAAATGCCGGGTTTTGAGGAGGGGAAGTGGGTGTTGGGTAATGAAAACGGGCTGGGAATTTAAGCTTAAGAGTCACTCGGCCCACACCTTATATTCGCTGAGCATTATCCATTTGTCATTCTTGTTCTCATAAATGTAAGAAGCGCCTCCGCCGCAAACTAAGCCGCAAAAGAAAGCTTTTATGACCACTATCCTTTTCATGTCTATTGAAAATAGCGGAACAGAAAAGGAGTCTACTATTTTAGGCGGCCTATTTGCATCATCAAGCTTAACTTCATTATCATTGACGAGGGTATGTCTTTTAAACAAAGGATATTTCCAGGTAGCAGACTTAAACGCTAATAACTGTTGATTTAAAAAAGCGATGTCAGCTTTGCTGAAATACTTACTTAAGGAGTCACTTTGAAGTACCTTTTTATCAACGAATATCCTGGTATTTACCAGCACATCCCTGGTTCCTATGATATCATCTAATGTACTGGCTATGTCAGTATCCTTTATCAATTTACTGTAAGTTTGAGCGCTCACAGTGCAGCAAAAAAATACGCAGGTAATAGTTATTATGAAGTATTTCATAACTGGGCATCCTATCGCTTTTTATTCATCTCCTTAACCTCTTTCACCAATTTTATTTTTAGCACGATAAGTATAGTGGCAATAAAAGCCGCGGCAAGTACATAGGCATAGTTTCCGGCCATGAAGCCCTCGTAACCAACAAACAGGCTGATAACAATACCTACGTTATATAAAACGTTCAGCGCGATTTTTTTGCCCATAATTAATATACCTGCATGTCGGGGTCAATGTCTGCCTGCCAGGCCAGTATGCCGCCCTGCAGGTTGTACAGGTTGGTAAAGCCCTGCGCTTCCAGTTGCATTAAAGCTGCCGCGCTGCGTTTGCCGCTGCGGCACATAATAACCACAGGCTTGTCTTTATACAGTTTTTCTTTTTCTATCAGGATGCCGCCAAGCGGGATGTGCATACCGCCAAGGTTTGATGTCTCGTATTCAAAATCTTCCCTTACGTCTATCAGCTGGAAATCCTCGCCGCGGTCAAGTTTGTCTTTAAGTTCGTGTACGGTAATCTCGTTCATGGTAAATGGTTTAAAAATTCAAATGTATGATTTTACCATTAACGCTTAAAAGGAATAAAAAATATTTACAGTTTGATTAGATGTTGGTGTGGATAGAGGATAAGTGAAGCTAAAAAACTTCCCTCCCCACGGGAGGGGCGCGGCTGGCAGTGAATAAATGCGGGGAGGGGTTTCCGGGCGTTTCATTAAACCCCTTCCTCCACCTTCCCGGGGGAAGGAATCGCACAGCCCATTTTTTCTCCTATCAAAATTAATAAGCAACTGTAACAATCAGTATCCCCGGGCGTTTTATATATGTTTACGTAAACACAGTTTTATTAATGAAAAAAATTACCCGCTTTTTCTGGTTTTGTTCAGGAGCGCATATTGATACGTTAAAGAAGTACCCTATCGAGCATAATAAGTATATCGGTATAGGGGCCACCATATTTTTCACCGCCTTGTTTGCCGCGCTTTCGGGCGGCTATGCCATGTATTTCGTGTTCAGCGGTAACGCTTTTGCAGTAGGCTTTGCCATATTGTTTGGCCTGCTTTGGGGTACCGCCATTTTTAATATGGACAGGTACATCGTATCCAGCATCAATAAGGAGGGCACAACAAACCAGCAAATACTACAGGCTTCGCCGCGTATTTTACTGGCAATTATGATAGGCATCGTTATATCGCGCCCGCTTGAACTGAAGATATTTGATAAAGAGATACGCCAGAAACTTAAAACAGCCTACATAAAGGGCCAGCAAAGTAAAATAGATACCCTGCAAAAAACCTATCAGCAGAAATATACCATGGAAATGGGTAAAACAGGCGAACTGAAAAAAGAAAAGGACTCGCTTGAAAAAGATATTAACCGCACCCGGTACCAGCTTAACCAGGAAGTTTTTGGTGATAAAACCAACCAAACCTCGGGGGTTGTAGGTTATGGCACTTATGCCAAGCAAAAGGCACAGGTTTTAAAAGAAAAAGAAGAACGCCTGAAAACCGTAACCGGCAATTTAGGGCAGATGGACCAGTACCTGAGCGCGCGAAAAGACTATGAGGGGCTGAACAGCACCCGCTTATTTTCTGAAAAGCAGCTGGATAGTTTGTCGGCCGTAGCGGGTTTTTCTGACCGTAACTGGGCGCTGGGGCAGCTATCCTATAACGAGAATGGTACACGCGATCTGGATACCTACCTCGCGATAGCATTTATTGGCTACCTGTTTATTTTGTTTGAGTGCCTGCCGGTATTTGTTAAGCTGATGTCGCCACGCGGGCCTTATGATGTAGCCATATCAAAAACATCCCAGGCCAATGAGCACCTGGCCGAGCGCGAAAAGGAGCGCGATATAGCTGCGACCGACCAGATTTACGACCATCATTTAGAGGCCGATGTCGACAAACGAAAGCGCATCATCACCGGGCAATCCGAGTATGATGTGGAACGGCATAGTTATGATTAAAGAGAATGTATACCGACTATATAATTTGTGTGTTATATTTGTGCTATCATGACGCTAACAACCAATGACATACAGATTGTAAAACACTATTTTTCGGGGAAACCCGTAATAAGGGCGTATGTTTTTGGTTCTTATTCCCGCGGCGATGCCGATAAAGATAGTAACTTAGACATTTTGGTTGATTTAGACTATTCTGAGCATATAGGTTTAGGTTTTGTAACTATGCAATCAGAACTTCAGCAAAAACTCAAAAAAAAAATAGATCTCGTTTCTTCTAAGGCCATTTCAAAATATATTTCCCCATTTATTGAAAAGGATAAAGTGCTGATATATGAAAGGTAGGCTTGGAGATTATCAGCGTTTGCAGCATATAATTGAAGCAATACAAAGAAATCGAGCAATATGTAACGTCTACTGACATACAATCATTTTTAGCTAATTCTATGATGCGCTTTGCATGTGTCAAGCAAATTGAAATAATATGCGAAGCAGCAAATTATCTTACACTTGAAACAAAAGCATTATTTACAGACGTTGAGTGGAGTCAGGTAACAGGAATGAGGCATATTCTTGTGCATGAATATTCGGGGTAGACTTCGAGTTAATTTGGCAGGTTATTATTGATGATCTTCCTATTTTGAAAAATAATGTATTATCGGTATTGACTGTAATAGAATAATTATAGCTGCAATGCTTACATCTGCTTAAAAAAATAA
>JBDSIC010000411.1:0-10370 GCA_039918195.1 Mucilaginibacter sp. | reverse complement strand
TTAGGTATCAGGAGTGATACGTTCGATCATTTTTTGGAGGTATAAATTTATAATATCAACCTTGATCTGTATCTTTCTGCAGTAAATTCTTGTCACATGAAAAAAATTCTGATAGTATGTATTGTTGCGCTAATTAGTTCAACAAGAATCTGTGCGCAAACCCTGCCTGAACTTTCATCAATAAAGCTTGACACTAAGGAAGCCTTTAAATCGTCCGAGCCGGTAGTTTTACAAGCCGCGGATTACATAATAGCATTACCTGTCGACGATGAAAATATTGACAAACTGAAGTCGATACAGTTTTTGCTTAAATGGATGGAAGGAACGCCTGATTACACCTTTAGTATCAGCGAGAATCCCACGAGTCTTTTTATGAAAAATACAAACCTTTTTGGTGTATATATGGCCGCGTTATGTAAATATGCTATCACGAGCAAATCAACCGATGGCAATGATTTGAACCTGAATGCCACCAGGATATTTATTACATATATCACAGACCCTGCGCACCATGTAAAACTAAATAGTGGCCTTAAAAAATTGGTTGAGGCTGAAAAAAATGGCGAACTGAAAAGTTTTTTGAAGATACCTTAGGCTAAGCGTACCTTAATTTAGTATGTTAATTGAAGCATACCCCCATAATAGAAAAACCAATTTACTTGGATATTCCTATTTATAATGAAGAGAAATAGACTTTACAGCGCCACGTTGTTTTTTTGCCTGGTTATTACTTGTCATACCGCGATGGCACAAAAAGGCACGGGTGCCCAAATGAAAAAGCTGCCGGATAAACTCGACAAAATCGGTTTTGTGGTAACCGTGGCCGGCGACACCCTGAAATGTAAATTTGATTTTAGCATGGGAAGGCGTAATTACTTTGTTTACGGTATGCCAAAACCCGAAGAAATGAAGGGTAAGGCTATCAGGCAATATAATGTTGATGGAGAAAATTCGTTCCGCTATGTAGATATCGATGGCATTTTTACCATGAGCCAGTACCTGAAAATAATAGCCGATGGGAAAATAAATATATATGAGTACGGTGGTGGTGGTAATTGCAGTAATTGTATTTATTGGTATGCAGCAAAAGGTGACGGGCCGCTAAAAGAAGTAAAGAACAACGTATTCGCCATACAATTAAAATCGCGAGGGGCGCGAATAAAAGACCTGCTCGCTATGATAGAAGACCAGCCCGACGTGGTTAATTATTTTGGCGATTATGAGGAATATAGCTACGAGCTGATATATAAAACAGTTTATTACCATAATACAGGCGTTAAACTAATGCTCACCAGCCAAATGAAGTAAAGTGAAAAGCAAGATCCTGATAATTATCACCGTACTCTTCTTCTTGGTAATAAATCTTAGCTATTTCTGGGAACCTACAGTCGGCCTGGCGGCAATCCCGGTAACTATATTGCTTATTATATTGTTTTTTGCACTGGTAATAGTTTGGCTGGTGACATTAAACAAGATTATTAAAGAACAGTATGAAAACAAAATACGGATCGTAGCAACCATCGTACTGGCTGTTGTATTGCTGTTAGTTTTATTGTTTCCCGGTGGGATGATCGATTTTTCGAAATACGAAAATAATGTGTTAATAGCCAGCCGCGAAGGATCGGCAAATTGTACCGATACATATAAATTTAGAGCTGATATGAGTTTTTCTTTGACTTCTATTTGTTTTGCTATTGAAAAAACTAATGGTACTTATGCAATTTCCGGAGATACCATAATGCTATATTATAAAAATGGTAATGAGGAGAGTAAGGTTAGTAAAGCAATAGTTAATTATAATAATAAAACGACCAACGATTTGGGTGAATTAATGCTATACAAAAATATTAATGATACTGTGCCCATTCCCCTGACGATTACAAAATATGCGTTAAAGTGATAACATCTCCTTATTGGTTTTACTATATTCGCCATTATAATTCATCACCTGCAACATGAGAAAATTCGGCCTGATAGGTTACCCGCTTTCGCACTCGTTCTCCAAAAAGTATTTCGCCGAAAAGTTTGAAAAGGAAGGCATAACCGATGCTGAGTATGAGTTGTACCCTATTGAGGATATCAAGTCATTCAACCGGTTTTTGCATGAGCACTCCGATCTGTGCGGCCTTAACGTTACCATACCTTATAAGGTAGACGTGATGGCCAGTATCGACTGGCTTGACCATGAAGCAAAGCAAGCGGGGGCTGTAAACTGTATAAGAATTGATAAGGAATCGCCCATATCGGTAGCCTTCCAGGGCGAGGTTGCTTTTGGCGGCGATGATTTCCGTTTGGAGGGTTTTAATACGGATGTGTACGGGTTCGAAATGTCGTTAAAGCCATTCCTCAAATCGCGCCATAAAAACGCGCTGGTATTGGGCAACGGCGGCGCGGCTAAAGCGGTACATTATGTGCTTAATAAACTCGAGATCAAGTACAAAACAGTAACACGCAGGCAACAACCCGGCAGTATATTGTTCAGCGAAGTTACGCCCGAAATGGTAGCCGAAAATTTGGTTATCATTAATACCACCCCAGTAGGCACATCGCCCAATATTGATGAATGCCCGCCCATACCTTACGAATATATTACTGGCGAGCATTTATTGTACGACCTGATATATAACCCTGAGCAAACCTTGTTTTTAAAGAAAGGCGGGGAGCAGGGCGCGGCAACAAAGAACGGCTACGAAATGCTGATACTACAGGCCGAGCGGTCGTGGGAAATATGGACCTCAACGCAGCGCTACCTATGAGGGTTATTGCGCTTTTATTTTTTGCAGTATTATTTTTGGCGGCCTGCGGCGGCGGCAGCGACTATTCGCCCAAGCCGAGGGGGTATTACCGTATCAATTTCCCCCAAAAGGAATACCGGCAATACAGCGAGGGCTGCCCGTTCAGTTTTCAGTATCCAAAATACGCTATTATGGAAGCTGATACCAAAAAAGGGGCCAAGCCCTGTTGGGTTAATATGAATTTCCCGCAGTTTAAGGGCATTTTACACCTGAGTTACGAACCCATCACTTCTAAAGCTGTATTTGATGAACTGGTTGAGGATGCGCACATTTTTGCTTTTAAGCACACGGTAAAAGCTACTTCTATTGATGAAGGCTACATCAGCTATCCCGACCGTAAGGTTTACGGTGTATATTATACCATTGATGGTAACGCGGCATCTTCCTTGCAATTCTTTTTAACCGACAGTACTAAACATTACCTGCGCGGCGCCCTCTATTTCAGCAGTGAGCCCCGCCTTGATTCTATCCAGCCGGTGCTCGATTTTGTAAAACGGGATGTGGATGTGATGATAAAGACCTTTAGGTGGAAATAAGATGCTCGCATCTACTTAAATCCATATTGAAAATCCGAAATCCAAAATCAAAAAACTACATTTGCCGCTATGGCACAGGTAAAATCTTTTGTAAATAATCCGCTGCAGCAAAACACCTGTATTTTATATGATGAAAGCGGCGAATGCGCAATTATCGACCCGGGTATGTACACCGGGGGCGAGCAAAACGCGGTGGTTAATTTTATTACCGCCAATAAGCTGAAACCTGTCTTGCTGCTGAATACCCATTGTCACCTGGACCATGTGCTCGGCAACAAATTTATTTTTGACCATTACGGGCTTAAGCCTAAGTTTCACGAAGGGGAAGCAGTTGTATTGAGCTATGCGACAGTTTTGGCTGCGCAATGGGGATTGAACTACGAAAACTCACCTTTGCCTGATGAGTACCTGCCCGAAAGCGGCGGCATTACTTTTGGCAATACCGAACTGACACTGATATTCGCGCCCGGACACTCGCCCGCTCACCTGTGCTTTTACGATAGTAAGGATAATATATTAATAGGAGGCGATGTACTATTCAGGGGTAGTATTGGCCGCAGTGATCTGCCCGGGGGTGACCATAACTTGCTGTTAAAAAACATCCGCGAAAAGTTATTTGTGCTGCCTGATGATTGTATAGTTTATCCCGGCCACGGCCCCGAAACCACTATAGGTTACGAAAAAAGATATAACCCGTTTTTTAACCAGTAAAAGCTAATTGAATACCTCAGTCTACATAGCAAAAAGATACCTTTTCTCACGCAAAAAGGTTCACGCCATCAATATTATTTCGGGCATATCCATGCTGGGGGTATTTGTGGGCACAGCCGCACTCATCATCATTTTATCAGTATTTAACGGGCTTGAGAAGGTGATACTCTTGTTGTATAGTAATTTTAGTCCCGAGATAAAAGTAGAGACTCGGTTGGGGAAAACCTTCGAACCCAACACCCCTTATTTTAAAGCATTGCAGCATGATAAACGGGTACTGTCGTATACGCAGATATTACAGGAAAAGGTGCTGATACGCTATGGCGAAAAGCAATTCATAGGCACTATAAAAGGGGTGAGTGACGATTTTTTGAAGAACCGCCAGCTTGATAGTACTATTATGAGCGGCTCTTTTACTCTTAAATCAGGAGGAATAAACTACGCGGTAGTAGGCGTCACCATACAGGCCAGCCTTGGGGTAAATTTAGATGACCCTAACGCGTTGCTGCAAGTTTACTCGCCAAGCCGCAGTACGGCAAGCTCAGCTAACCCGCTTAACGAGTTCGTGGTGGAAAATATCGTGCCTTCGGGCGTATTTGCCATACAGCAGGATTTTGACGACATCGTGGTAACACCAATAGATTTTACGCGGAAGTTACTGGATGAGCCTGTTAAGATATCATCGGTAGAACTCAACTTTAAAAAAGGGACCGACCTTAAGGAAGTACAGGATGAGATAAAAGAAAAAATAGGTAAAGACTTCTATATAAATAACCGGTCCGAACAAAATACCGAGTTGTATAAAACATTGAATTACGAACGCTGGTCGGTTTTTATGATACTAACGTTTGTGCTCATTATCGCCGTGTTTAATATCATAGGCTCGTTAACCATGCTGGTAATAGACAAGCGGAAGGACATCGCCATACTCACCAGCCTGGGTGCTAATAAACGGCTGATACAAGGGATTTTCTTCTTCGAGGGGATGATGATATCGCTGGCCGGCTGCGTGGCGGGTATTATAGTGGGGTTGCTGTTTTGCCTTGCCCAACTGGAATTCGGTTTTGTAAAAATAAATGGTTCGTTGTCCGTTATTGATGCTTACCCTATTGATATAAAAATAGTTGACCTTGGCCTGGTGTTTTTAACGGTAGGCGTCATCGCTGTTATAGCGTCGGGTATCAGCGCAAGGTTGAGTATTAAGGGCCTTGATGATGTAAAGCAGGATTTGTAAATGTGCAGATGAATAGAATGATTTTGCTGCCGCGAGTTTAGCGAAGCGTAACTCGTGGCATAGCATTGGTTAAGTTAAGAAACTTAACCAATGCTGAGTTTCCACTACCAACAATCAAAAACAAATTACCGCCTTTTCCCTTTTTATATTAGCTTTACGGTTTAAGCCCCCGGTTTATAAAAAACGTCTTATCATGGAGTCAAAACGTCAGCAAAAATTTGCAGGAGTGATACAACAGGACCTTGCCGCTATATTTCAGCGAGAGGGCAGTACATATTTGCCAAATACCATGGTTACTATAACCAAGGTAAGGGTAACACCTGATCTGGCCATTGCCCGTGTTTTTTTAAGTTTTTTTAACAACCAAAATACACCGCTTGCCCTCCAAACGATAAAATCGCACGCTTCAGAGATACGATATAAATTAGGCTCGCGAATAAAGGATCAGGTGAGGATAATACCGCAGCTTGAATTTTTTATAGACGATACCAGCGAATACGTGGAGCGTATGGATAAAATATTTGATAAGATAAGCAAAGAGCCGCGCCAGCCCGATACCGAAGAATAAGCTAACCGGCATGGATGCATCATCAAAACTGGCAGCTTACATCAACAGCAAAAAGCCGTTAATTGGTAAGGTGGTTGACTTTGATACCAAAACAGACCGGCTGTTAAGCATAGACCTTACCGAAAATAATACTGAACTAAGTGAGGTGGTTACTGATGCAGATACCTTTTCTGCCTGGGTAGATAAAAAGATGCGCGAAGGCGGTTACCGTTATGGCGCCGGTGGTTATATGGAAAATCGTACCATTTATAACAGCCGGAGTTTGTTCACTGCCGATGAACAGCCCCGCAGCCTGCACCTTGGCGTTGATATTTGGGGGCCGGCAGGCACGCCGGTTTACGCCCCGCTAAGCGGTACCATCCACAGCTTTAACGATAATAATAATTATGGGGATTACGGCCCCACCATTATCATACAGCATGATCTGGATGGCTTGAAACTGTTTAGCCTTTACGGGCATTTAAGCCGTAAAGATATCGAAGGATTATTTGTGGGGCAGGCAATAAGCATCAACCAAAAAATAGGCAGGTTTGGCGGAATAGAGGAAAATGGCCACTGGCCGCCGCACCTGCATTTTCAGCTGATGCTGAATATGGAAGGCAAAAAGGGCGATTATCCCGGCGTTTGCAACCCTGCCGAAAAAGAAAAATACCTGCAAAACATACCCGACCCAAACCTGCTGCTGCAATTTCCACCGGTAAATTACAGGTAGTAATTATTAACAAATTTGTATTCATCTTTGTATTAATGAAGCTTTTCATCTTTATGGTAGCATTTTGTATTGCGGGTATGTTTTCCGCATACGGCCAGCCGGTTTTCCGGGGCGGGCAGGATGCGTTCAACCTATTCATATCCGGTAAAATAGTTTATCCTGAATATTCACGCCAAAATTGTATCTCGGGTACTATACAGGTACGCTTTACGCTGGATACAGCCGGCAATGTTGCCGAAGCTAAGATACACCAGGGCTTAGGTATTGACCTGGATGATGAGGCCTTGCGGGTGGTAAAGCTAACCTCGGGCAAGTGGGATATCCCTGCCAACTATAATACGTCTACCCAGCTGGTGCTGCCTGTGAATTTTACTGCCGATCAAACCCGTTGCAGCGGTACGCAGAGTGGTGACATAGATATGGCCATAATGGCTTACAAGAACAGGCAGGGGCTTGAGGATGTGGTTACCCATTACTACAAAAACAAATATGCGGGCAAGGCCGATACAGCCAGCGAAGCAACTATCATCAACCTAAAAAAGCAATTGGGTTTTGATGATGAACTGGTAACCGAACTACTTGACCGGGCCGACGAAAAGCAAAAACAGGGAGACAAATCCGGCGCCTGTGAAGACTGGCTCTTCATCCGTAACATTGGCAGCAACCGTGCCGATAAATTTATTGACAGGTATTGTAAGTAGTGGCGGATTATTCCCTAAACGGAGATAATTCGAACTGTTTAATAACGCGCACGACTGGGTTTGGAAATTATTTTCAAAAAAAAATTGCGTAACTCGGAAGTTACTTATACATTTGAGTAACTTCAAAGTTACTTATTATGGCAAAAATCATTAAACATCAATTTTTCTTCGCCCATCCGGCTGAGACGGTTTGGGATTACCTGACCAATTCTGAACTAATAGCGCAATGGCTGATGAAGAACGACTTCAAGCTTATTTTGGGGCATGACTTTACATTCAGGACTACGCCCGTTCCCGCAATTGATTTCGATGGCATCTTCTATTGCACGGTGCTGGAGATCGTTCACCTTAAAAGTTTATCTTATTCATGGAATTGCGGACCGGGAAATGCTGAGATCACGCTGGAATCTGTGGTTACCTGGAACCTGCTGTCCAAAGAAAAAGGTACGGAGGTAATCCTCGAACATCGCGGCTTCGCTAAAAAGACAAACCTGGATATGTACAGCCGCTTATTGCATGGTTGGGTGGAAAAACTGGCTAAGATCAACGAACTTCTAAATGCTTCAGCACATGGCAATACCAACCCTTGATACTTTCCAGGTGATTGGAGATCCCAGCAGAAGAAGGATGCTCATGTTGCTCTCTGCAGACAGCCTGACTATTAATAGCCTCGCAGATAATTTCGATATGAGCCGACCGGCAGTATCTAAACATGTCAAAATACTGGAGAATGCAGGCTTCATTTCTATCCAAGACATTGGGCGGGAACGATACTGCACACTAAAAAAGGACGGGTTTGAGGAGCTGCAATCCTGGATATCTTACTTCGACGAATTCTGGACATCAAAACTGAAAAAATTAGAAAATTTATTAAACAGCAAATTACCTAATTAACATGAAACAATTATTAATGGCCCCGGCATTGACCGTTATGTTACTTACCGGATTACACAGCACCCCGAAACTACTGGGCGGAAACAACCAGCCGGCTAAAAAAATTTATATAAAACAACATACTATGGAAACACAAAGTTACACCGTCACCATTTTAGTTGCGCAAGAACCGCAAATCGCTTTCGATGCCATCAAAAATTTTCGTGCCTGGTGGTCCGAAGACATTGAAGGGGAGACAGGCAAACTCAATGCAGAGTTTTTCTACCATTACAAAGACGTTCATTTATGCAAAATGAAACTAATAGAATACGTTCCTGGCAAGAGATTGGTGTATCAGGTGCTTGACAACCAATTTAGCTTTACTAAAGATAAGACTGAATGGATAGGCACTAAACTTATTTTCGAAATTGCTAAAGCGGGCAACATGACCACTGTAAAGTTTACGCACGAGGGATTAGTGCCGGAATACGAATGCTACAAAGTTTGCAATGATGCCTGGGGCAATTACATTAAAAACAGCCTTTATAGTTTAATAACAACAGGCAAAGGCAAACCTAATCCTAAAGACAGCGACGGCTTTAATGCCGAGCTGGCAGATAAGTGGAAGATCAAACATTAAACATCTAAAAAAGCGAACATGAAAACAACCGATTTTACGACAACCATACTGGTAGACCAAAGCCCGAAAGAAGTTTTCGATGCTGTCAACAACCCTCAGCAATGGTGGCCGGGAGAAATTAAAGGCAGCTCGGCAAAACTCAATAATGAGTTCACATATTCATATAAAGAGTTCCATTTTTCAAAACAAAGAATAGTGGAAATGGTCCCTGATAAAAAAGTTGTATGGCTGGTTACCGAAAGCAGCATTAATTTTGTAGAAGACAAACAAGAATGGACAGGGACAAAGATCGTTTTTGAAATAGCTGAACAGGATAATAAAACGCTGCTCCGGTTTTCACACATAGGTTTAGTGCCTGAAATTGAATGTTTCAATGACTGTTCAAATGCATGGAGCCAGATCATTCGGCAAAGTTTATTTAGTTTGATCACCACAGGTGAAGGAGAGCAAATTGTTTTAGGCTAATCACTTATCTAAATTACAAACAATAATGACTGATTACGAGAGATTTTATCAGCTGCACCACCAAAAAGAGCCTTTGGTGATAGCCAATGCGTGGAATGCCAAAAGCGCCCAAATTATTAAGAAAGCAGGCTTTGAAGCAATAGCCACTTCCAGTGGTGCAATAGCCGACTCATTGGGCTACAAGGATGGTGAGCAAATGCCCTTTGATGAAATGCTGTACATCATTCAGCGGATAAAAGCGGTATCAGGCATCCCGTTGTCAGTAGATATGGAAAGGGGTTACACAGATGACCTGCAGCTTTTAAACGGGAATATCCAAAAAATAATAGATACGGGCGCGGTGGGCATCAACCTGGAAGATAACCAGGGTGAAGAAGTATACCTGAAAAAATTATCTTCGGTCAAAAGCTATTTACTCAAAACAAGTCAGCAGCTATTTATTAATGCCAGGACCGATGGCTTTCTTCAAAAGGTAGACAATCCGCTGCAAACTACTATCCGCAGGGCAGGGCTTTACCGGGATGCCGGGGCAGATGGTTTATTTGTTACCGGAATACAGGATGCTGAATTAATAAAGGAGATTGTTTCGGCAACCAGACTGCCTGTTAACGTGGTGGGCGTTTCAAAGCTGTCATCCATTGCAATCTTATCTGGTTGTGGTGTTAAAAGGATAAGTATGGCCGGAATTTTATTCTCAGCCGGGTACAAAAAAATAGAAAACATGCTAACGGCAATAAAGGAAGAAAACTCATTTGCCGAATTGTTTAAGGCCTGATAGGCTATGCGAATTATCAACTACAAATAACTCAGCCACCACTGTTTGTGCGTCATCTTATACATCATGTACCAGCGGCAGGGGAAGTATAAAATTAACACAGCCAACAGCCATACTGCATACACACCCGGTAGCGAAAAGCCTTCAACCGCGCCGCCGGGTAATCGTTGTTTAGGCGCGCCGCCGGGTAGTAAAATGGCTTGCACAATAACACTTGCGCTGTGCAGCAGGTACAGGTGCAGTATGTAATAAAAAAAGGGTACCCTGCCAAACACCACCACAATATTGGTGAACCGATTTTGTATGTGCTCAAATACGGTCAACAACAACAAAGCTATTCCTA
Organism: Mucilaginibacter sp.; assembly: GCA_039918195.1. GTDB lineage: Bacteria > Bacteroidota > Bacteroidia > Sphingobacteriales > Sphingobacteriaceae > Mucilaginibacter. The sequence continues at coordinate 17 of JBDSIC010000411.1, read as the reverse complement.
AAGTAATTAAAAGATAA
>JBDSIC010000410.1:0-7802 GCA_039918195.1 Mucilaginibacter sp. | reverse complement strand
GGTTTGCTTCAACCGGTTCGGCATCCGGGTCGTGGCGTTTTGTGGGTGCCATAATTAAATACATGGCGGGTATAACATATAGCGTTAACACCAGCGAGAACAGCATACCGCCCATAATAACTATACCCAGCGACACCCGGCTTTGCGCGCCGGCACCTAACGCGAACGCTATTGGCACCACGCCCAATACCACGGCCAAACTCGTCATTAAAATTGGGCGTAGCCGTGATGTAGCCGCTTCTACTATGGCATCGTATTTAGCAAGCCCATGCTCCATACGCTGGTTGGCAAACTCCACTATCAAAATACCATTTTTGGTTACCAGCCCTATCAGGGTGATGATACCTATCTCGCTGAAAATATTAAAAGTTTGGTCGAACAGCCATAGCGACAGCAATGCCCCGGCAATAGCCAGCGGCACGGTGATCATCACGATAACAGGGTCTAAAAAACTCTCGAACTGCGCGGCCAGCACGAGGTAAATTAATACCAGCGCAAAAGCGAACGCGAAAAATATACTTGAGGTGCCTTCGGCAAAGTCGCGCGACGGCCCGGTTAGGGCGGTGCTGAATGTCGGGTCCAGGTATTTTTTGGCGATACGGTCCATCTCGGCTATGCCATCGCCAACCGTTTTGCCGGGTGCAAGCCCTGCCTGCAGCGTGGCCGATTTATACCTGTTAAAGTGGAATATAGACGGCGGTGCCGAGCTTTCTGTCACCTTTACCACGTTATCCAGCTGTACCAAGCTGCCCCGGTTACTGCGTACGTAAACCGATTTCAGGTCGAGCGGCTGGTCGCGGTTGGCCCTGTCAACCTGGGCAATTACTTCGTACTGCTTGCCGTTCATCAAAAAATAATCGAGCCGGCCACCGCTGTAATACAGCTGCAGCGTTTGCGCAATATCAGCAACAGATACACCCAAGTCCCGCGCGCGGTCGCGGTCGGTTACCACCCTTAACTCGGGCTTGGTAAATTTCAGGTTAACATCCGTGCCCTGGAATACGGTACTTTTTGATACCTCGGCAAAAAAATCGGGCAGCACCTTGCGTATTTTTTCAAAATTCTGGTTTTGTATCACATACTGTACAGGCAGGCCGTTACGCGAGCCGCCACCACCGCCGCTGATGGTTTGCTCCTGCGTTACCAATGTACGGGCATCAGGCATCCTGATTAGCTTTTTATTCATCCAGTCGGCTATTTGCTGCTGGCTTCTGTCGCGCTCACCGGGAGGCACTAAACCGATACGGCCAAAGCCGGTGTTGCCTGCGCCGCGGCCTGCAATTATTTCTAAATTGACATTGGCTTCGGGTATCGAATCGGTGATCAGATCGGCAACCTTGTCCATGTATTTGGTGGTGTACTCATACGTAGCGCCTTCAGATGCGGTAACGTTATAACGCAGCATGCTTTTATCATCAAGCGGCGCTACTTCAGATGGTATGGCGTTGGTCAAAAATATCGCGGCAATTATCCCCACTGAAACAAGCAGAATAGTATAAGCCATCCACCTGTGCTTCATAAATTTTATCAAATCCTCGGTATAACCATTGGTCATATTTACAAAGAACGGCTCTGTCTTTACGTAGAACTTCGATTTCTTTTGATCCTTGCGGATAAGCTTTACGCTCAGCATTGGTGTCAGCGAGAGCGACACAAAGGCGGAGATCAATACCGCACTGGCCACCACCACCGCAAACTCGCGGAATAAATAGCCCAGGAAACCCTGTAAAAATATAATGGGCAAAAACACCGCCGCCAGTGTAACCGAAGTAGAAATAACGGCGAAAAGTATCTCGGCCGAACCTTCAAATGCTGCCTTACGCACAGCCATGCCGGCCTCTATTTTTTTGTAGATGTTTTCTGTTACCACGATGCCATCATCAACCACCAGGCCGGTTGCCAGTACAATGCCCAGCAGGGTTAGTATATTGATGGAATACCCAAATATGTACATCACGAAGAAAGTGCCTACCAGCGATACCGGTATATCTATCAGCGGCCGTAAGGCGATCAGCCAATCCCTGAAGAACAGGTAAATGATGATAACCACCAGCACGAACGATAGCAGCAGTGTTTCTTCCACCTCTTTTATAGATTGGGTAATAAATTTGGTGTTATCCATTGATACCTTCAGGTCGATATCAGGCGGTAGGTCTTTTTCTATCTGCTCCAGCCTTTTGTAAAAATCTTTGGCTATCTGCACGTAGTTTGCGCCGGGCTGCGGTACTAAAGCCACACCTACTTTGGGTACACCGTCTTCCTTCAGCGCGGTTTGCTCATTAGATGAGCCCAGTATGGCATACCCTATGTCCTTCAGGCGGATCACCCGGTTACTGTCGGCGCGGATGATCATGTTATTAAAATCTTCCTGCGTGCTTAACTTGCCTATAGCGCGGATGGTTACCTCGGTGTTGTTGCCTTCCAGTTTACCGGCTGGCAGCTCCACATTCTCTAAAGCCAGCGCGTTCCTAAGGTCGGTGGTAGACAGGCCGAAGGAGGTAAGCTTAGCCGGATCAAGCCAAAGGCGCATGGCATACTGGCGCTGGCCTAATATGTTTATCTGGCTTACGCCCGGTATGGTTTGCAGCGCTTCCTGTAAGGCATTTTCGGCGTAATCATTTATCTGCATGATGTTACGCGTGTTGCTGCTTACTATAAGTATAATAATATTATCAGCATTGGCATCGGCTTTGGTAACTACCGGCGGGGCGTTAATGTCCTGCGGCAGTTGGCGCTGCGCCTGCGATACCTTGTCGCGCACATCATTGGCTGCAGTTTCTAAATCGGCATCAAGTTCAAATTCCACCGTAATATTGCTTGAACCTACCGAACTGGTGGACGATATATTACGGATACCCTGCACGCCATTAATGGCCTTTTCCAGCGGCTCGGTTATCTGCGATTCAATTACATCAGAGTTGGCCCCCGAGTAAGAGGTAGATACGTTAATAATAGGCGGATCTATCGACGGGTAATCGCGAATACCCAAATAGCTGTACCCAACAATACCGAATATCACGATGGTTACCGATATTACTGTTGCCAGTACCGGCCTTTTTATACTTATTGATGATAAACTCATTTATTAATAACCTTTTGAATTTTCACCGGGGCCTTTGGCCTTAGTTGTATAATGCCTGAAATGATAACACTGTCGCCCTGTTTCAGGCCCTCTGTTATTTCAATCTGTGTATCGGTGCGGATGCCTGTTTTAACCGTGCGGCGTGTAGCCATGCCGCTGTCGCTTACAAAAACATAGTTGTCCTTTATATCGGGTATCACGCTTTGGGTAGGCACCATAATGGTTTTAGGTATCTGGTCAAGTGCCAAATTTATTTTGGCGAAACTACCGGCTGTTAGTAATCCCTCGTGGTTCGCTGCCCTGGCGCGTACGGTTATGGTGCGCGAGTTAATATCTATTGATGGCTCAATGGCGTAAACGGTTGCGGTAAATTCCTTATCCGAGCTTTCTACTTTAAATTTGATACGGCCGCCATCCTTTACCAGCGGCAAATATTTTTCGGGAACGGCGAAGGTCAATTTTGCCGGGTCGATGTTAACCAAAGTAGCTATCGGGGTCGACGGCGACAGGTACCCGCCGGGGCTGATATTGCGCAGTCCGATAGTACCGGAGAACGGCGCGCGTATCTCGGTCCGCGAAATTTGCGCCCTTATGGCCGCGCTTTGTGCTTTCAGCGAATTCAGTTCGGCCAGCGAAGTTTCAAACTCCTGTTTGCTTACCGCTTCTTTCTCCAATAATATGCGGTTACGGTATTCATTCTCTTTAGCAAGCGCTACCTGGTATTCGTTTTGCGCCAGCGATGCCTGCAGGTCCTGGTTGTACACTTTAACCAGCAACTGCCCCTTTGACACGCGGCTGCCTTCGCTAAAATAAATATTGGTTATAGTGCCCGAGGCCTGGCTTACCAAATTTACCTGCTCATTGGCACTAATGGTGCCGGTAACATCAATAACCGTATTTAGCACGGTGTCCTGTGCTATCAATACTGTTACGGGTACTGGTCCGCCACGCTTGCCGCCTTTGCCGCCGCCCTGCTCGGCAGCGCTTTTCTCTTTGGCCTTGCTGCTGAAAAACTTGTTGTATATAAGGTAGGCGGCAAGTAATGCCAGCACGGTATAAACGATATATTTTATCTTCATAAATATTAAACCCGGACTTGATTTGATTGATCCGGTTTTGCGCGTCCGGTTAAAACCGGTCTGCAATTTAACCGCTAATTAGCTATAAATGATTTTATGTATCAACCATTTTACATCTCATTTGTGTTACTTAAACACTAATAGCGTTTTAAAAATTTATAAAATTGCCGCATGAAATTTCTTAAGTTAACAGTATATTTATTTTCAATCCTGGTATTTATGAGTAATACAGCCGGTGCGGCAGGTAGCACGCAAATATCTTACCTCGTTACCTTCCCCGAAGCACAGGCTCATTATGTTGATATAGAAATGAATATCAAGGGGTTGAGCCAAAAAACAACCGAAATAAAAATGCCGGTGTGGACACCCGGCTCCTATTTGATACGTGAGTTTTCCCGGAATGTAGAAGGCTTTACCGCCGAAGCCAAAGGCGATGCCTTAGCCTCGCACAAAATCAGCAAAAATACCTGGACGATAAGCACAGCAGGTGTTACCGACCTAAAAGTAAAATACCGCGTGTATGCTTTTGAAATATCCGTGCGTACCAGCTTTATCGATGCCTCACACGGTTTCCTGTCAAGTGCTGACATTTTTATGTTCCCTAAAGGAATGCTCGACCTGCCGTCTACAATTAAAATAATCCCCTACAAAGGTTGGACAAAAATATCAACAGGCCTAAACCCTGTGGGCAGCGACCCGTTCGTTTTAAAAGCGCCCAACTATGATATTCTTTATGATTCGCCGATAGAACTGGGGAACCAGGACATTTTTGAATTTAATGTGGACGGCGTTAAATATGAAGTGGCCATGTATGGCGGCGGGAGTTATGATAAAGAACGTATAAAAACCGACTACAGCAAGTTTATAAAAGTACAAACGACCCTGTTTGGAGAGAACCCTAATAAGCGCTTCACTTTTATAGTACACAACCAGCTTAAAGGCGGCGGCGGATTGGAGCATTTAACTTCTACGGTATTGGGCGGCTCGCGCGATGGCTATAGCACTGAAAAAGGTTACCAGGGTTGGTTAGAAACATCAGCACATGAGCATTTCCATTTGTGGAATGTAAAACGACTGCGCCCGATAGCGCTCGGGCCGTTTGATTACGAAACCGAAAATTACACCACCAACCTTTGGATAGCCGAAGGCTTTACCGCTTACTACGAAACAAAATCAATCCGCCATGCAGGTATTTTCCCGCCCGAGACATTTTTAACCAGCCTGGTGGGCGACATCAATACTAATGATAACCAGCCGGGCGGCAAAGTGCAGTCGGCCGCCGAATCGAGTTTTGATGCCTGGATAAAATATTACCGCCCTAATGAGAATTCGTCAAACTCCACCATATCATATTATGGTAAAGGGTCGACAATAGCTTACCTGCTGGATTTGGAAATTATTAATGACAGCAACGCGAAGTATTCATTGGACGATGTGATGCACTATATGTATAATGAATACTACAAAATCCGTAAAAGAGGCTACACTAATGCCGAATTTAAACAGGGCCTTGAAAAATTCGCCGGCAAAAAGCTGGATGACTTTTACAGGGACTATGTAAACGGGGTTAAAACCATAAACCACAGGCAATATTTAGGCTATGCCGGCTACATTTTAAGCGATGAACTGGCGGGTACTAATACGCCGTCGTTAGGTATTGGAACAGCCATTAAGAATAATAAAATAACGGTTACCGTTGTAGGCCGTGACGGTTCAGCGTGGATGGATGGAATAAATGTGAATGACGAGCTGGTGGCTGTCGATGGCGTTCCGGTTACAGATGTGACCACTATTTTGAACGGTAAACAGCCCGGCGACAAGATCAACGTGACGGTGAACCGTGACGGACTTGAACTTGTACTACCGGTAACACTGTTAAAAAACACCAAATCGCGCTATAAGATAGCGCCTGTAGCCGATGCAAGCGAAAAACAGCTTGCCGTACGCAAGAAATGGCTTAACCTGTAATTGTAAACAGAATACGCTCGTCTGCGCAGGTATTCCTCGGACATATTGAAAATTTATTACCCTATAATAAAAAAACCGCCTGTTAGGCGGTTTTTTTTATAATTACAAATATTTCGGCACAATTATGGTATAGCTCATAATATCTATGAAATCATTAACTAAAACAATAACACTATGAGATCTCTATTGTACATCATTGCCGTCATCCTGATAATTGGCTGGGCAATCAGTGTGTTTGCATATACTGCAACAGGTTTAATTCATGTATTGCTGGTCATCGCTATTATATCGTTGATATTAGGCGTACTCAGAAGAGACACCGTTGTATAACGCAGCTATATAAGTATTTATACCCAGGCTCCCGATGTATCAGGGAGCCTTTTTTGTGGAGTTTATCGAACTTTAATTTTGTCATCCTGAGCGTAGCGAAGGATCTATTCGCTGTTAGATCCTTCGCTACGCTCAGGATGACATGTCACCAAATTTTAATAAATTGCTGCCATACAATGCCTCCAAAAAAAGCCATTATTATAGGTGCCGGTATAGCCGGGATAGCCACTGCCATACGTTTGGCGGTTAAAGGTTATACGGTGGAGGTTTTTGAAGCGAACAGCTACCCCGGCGGCAAACTCGCCGAGTTTGAACAACAGGGCTACCGCTTTGATGCGGGCCCCAGCCTGTTTACTATGCCGCAATATGTAGATGAACTTTTCACACTGGCAGGCAAAAACCCGCGTGACTATTTCAATTACCAAAAACTGGACACCGTTTGTAACTATTTTTACGAAGATGGCACACAAATACATGCTTATGCGGACGTAAACCGGCTGGCGCAGGAAATAGCGCAGAAAACAAGTACCCCGGCGCAGGATGTACTGGCTCATGCTAAAAACAGCAGCAACATCTATAACATCACCAATCATGTTTTTTTAGAGCGTTCGCTACACAGGCTGAAAACGTATTTAAGGTGGGATACGCTGCGCTCTATATTCCGGCTGCCGGGGATAGATGCCGGGCGCACCATGCACCGGGCCAATAAAAGTTTTTTTAAGGATAAACGGGTGGTGCAATTGTTCGACCGCTATGCCACTTATAACGGCTCCAACCCCTACCAGGCTCCCGCAACATTAAATGTGATACCGCATTTAGAACAGCATTTCGGAACGTATTTCCCCGAGGGAGGAATGTATAGCATCACTACCTCGCTGGTGAAACTTGCGGAGGAGTTGGGTGTAAAATTTCACTATAATTCGCCGGTGCAGGGGATAGTTATCGAGGGTGGCAAGGCGACAGGTATCTGGGTAACCCCTCCCAAACCCTCCCCGGTAGGGAGGGCTTTTGAAATTTCCCCTGCCGGGGCAGACTTTGAGGTGGCTGATATTGTTGTATCAAATATGGATGTATGGTTCACCTATAAAAAACTGTTAAAAAATTATCCCGCCCTGCACCCCAAAAAGATACTGAGCCAGCAGCGCAGCAGTTCGGCGTTGATATTTTACTGGGGAATAAGCAAGCAATTTGCCGGGCTCGACCTGCATAATATATTTTTCAGTGCCGATTACCGGGCCGAGTTCAACCACATTTGGCAGCAAAAGGACATTTATGACGACCCGACGGTTTATCTCAACATCACCTCGAAATATAAAACCGATGATGCCCCCGCCGGGCACGAA
>JBDSIC010000409.1:0-4594 GCA_039918195.1 Mucilaginibacter sp. | reverse complement strand
TTCTCTTTGTAGTACAAATTAAAGGCCGGCGACACAGTGCGTATCTGTTCGGCTTGTTTAGTTTTAATCTGCTGGTAATCTTTTAACGCTTTAATATAGCCCGGCGGTATCTGTTTACCGGCATTACTTTCGCGTTTATTATCCTGCTCACGCTGTTGTTCGGCCTTTTCGGCCTCCAGCATTCGTGTTTGTATCTGTTGCTGACGCTTAATCGTCTGGTCGCTGATCTTCCTGTTTACGATTTCACGCTCAGTTTGTTCCATTTCTTTTGAAATTTTATCCAAATTGCCCAAACCGCCGCTGCCGTCCTTGTTTTCGTCACGGTTAATTTGTTCAAGCGCCTGCCGTATCAATTGCTGCTGGCGCGCCATTTTAGCCAGCTGCTCGCTCATTCCCTGCCCGCTTTGGCCCTTGCCCGGTTGGTTGCCCTGCTGTTTCATCTGGTCGCGCGCCTTTTGCATATTTTGATTTAGCTGCTGCTGCATTTTGCCAAGCTGCGAAAGCGATGGTTGTTTATTTTTCCCTTTCCCGCCTTTGCCTTTACCCTGCTGGTTTTGTAATTGCTCCAGCGCTTCACTCAATAGCAGTGCCAAATTGTTCATCGCCGTCATGGCATATTGCTGGTTTCGCAGTGCTTCGCCTGTTTTACGCTCGCCCATATTTAGCAGCGTTTTTTCAATATTGTCATTAATTGCGGCAACCTCTTTATTAACAGTTGATTGTATTTGCGGCACGCGCCGGCTTAAGGCATACAAGCTGTCTTCGGCGGTTTTTAAATTATCCTTAATATCCTTTTGCTTTTGCGCCAAACCAACATAGCCCGGGTCAACCGAACTCATGTTTTTTAGCGATTGCATCACTTTTTCCTGGTTAAATGAACTGTTTACCAGGTTTTTTAATAACTCGCGCAACTGGGCGGCGTTAATATTATTCTCGCTTTCTTCCCCCTCCTGTTGCTGCTGCTGCATTTTAGATGCCAGCTTCTGCATTTCTTTTGCGGCCTGCTGCTGCGATTTAGATGCTTTCTGCTTTTCGTTTTTCTGCAGACTTTCCTTGCTGTCATCCATTTCCTTATCAACAGACTGCTCCTCTTTTTCGGGTTTTTCAAAATCCATTTTGCCGCCCGATGCCTCGTTTTCTTTTTTAAGATCGTCGATTGATTTTTTTATGTCCTTAAAGTCGTTCTGTAGCTTTTGCTGCTCCTGTAAAAGTTCCAGCTTATCGGCGGTTGGCTGTTTTGTTTGTTCCGATAACTTTTGCTGCTCCTCCGCCAGTTTGTTCAACTGCTCAATATTTTGCTCCACCTTTTGGTCAAAGGCGAGTTTTTTGTACAATTCCAAAACGCGGTCAAGTTCTTTCTTAAGCGATTTATTGTCCATCTGCATTTTGGCCAATTCATCCTGCGCCTCATCCTTTTCGCCTTTTTCAAGCAGCGATTGCAGCTTTCGCAAAAGTTCCTGTGTTTTTGGGTCGAGCACGTTATTGAACAGGTCGGCAATTTGCTGCTGTTTTTCTTTCAGCTCATTGCTCATTTGCTGATTTTCCTGGCGGTTATACAGGTTCTTTTTATTTTCGTCCTGTATATCTTTTATCAGTTCGTTCAGTTCCAGCTTTTTTTGCAGCAGTTGCTCTACCTGCTTTTTCTCGTCGAAGCTTAGGGTATTCTTGTTCAATAACAGCTGGTTCAGTTTCTGCGATTCCTTTTCTATCTGCGCAGCCAGCTTTATGGCCGATTCGGTTTTATCCTGTACTGCTTTAGTGCCGGCGTTGAGCTGTTCGTCCAGTTGTTTGGCATCGGGTATATTGAGGGTGCGCTCGGGCGAGCGGCTTCTTTTTGGGCCTGTCACGCCATCGTTATCTGCTACTTCAAAGTAATAGGTTACCTGTTCGCCGGGGTTTGCACCCTGCTCTTTCAGGTCCCAGAAATAGAAAAAGCCCGCCTGCGTTTGTGAAAGATCGGCCTTTACAGTTTTGCTGAACGAGCGTTCCTTTTGCCCGGGTTTTCCAATGCGGTAATGGAAGGTTAAGGCACTGAAACCATAGTCATCCTGTATTGTGCCGTTAAAATATAATGCCTTGCTGCTTATCGAATCCTGCTTTTCTTCAACCACTATGGCCGGCAATTCATCATTAATTACATTGATGCGGTAGGCCGACGAATCGCTGCTGCGGTTAACCAGCGCGTTTGAAGTAATGAGTTTATAGTAAGAGTTTTTAATAACCCTTTCGCTGTAAGTGAACAGGTTGTTATCATCACTCAAAATGCGTTCGCGCCGGTTGATGGTAAAGGTCAGTTGCGACGCATATTGTGTATGTATCTGCCATTTTACCACCGTACCGGCAGGTATGGTAATGTCGCCGGCGTTTTGGAGTTTTTCGGATTGTTTGTGCAGGTAGCCCGGGTAATGCAGCTCCACATCAAAGTTAATTACGGCTGGCTTGTGGTTTACCTTTACCTGGTAAGGCGCCGAAGTATAGCCGTTTGCCGTAAGCCTGAAGTTGACATTTTGCTGCATGTTTTTAAAAACATGGGCAAAGCGGCTAACCGATTCTTTTTTTAGTTTGAAAGTGTTGCCCGCGGTTTCAATGTAAACATCTGATGGCAGGTTATTGCCCTCCAGCTTAATGGCAAGCGGCATATCATCGCCCTGCACAGCGGTTAAGGGTTGATTGAGAATAATAAATTGATAAGGTGCCGTGGGCGCAAAATAGTCGTTATGCCTGATAAGCCTTTTGGTACTTTCGGTTAATACCGAAGGTGCCGTTAACCCGATAATGCAGATGATACACACCGGGATAATTATCCATTTAAGGTAGCGGGTATTTTGCTTTAAATTAATGGCCAAAGGGAAACTCACCGGCTTCAGTTCCCTTATTTTTTGGTCGATGCCGGCCGCTATCAGTTCCCGGTGCCGCGGATCATCAAGCGCTTGTTTTTTTAACTGGAGGGTATTCAGCAGCTTATCATTAACATGGTTAAAATGCCGGCCTATAATTTGCGCGGCTTCATCATGTGTAAGCGTTTTGCCTACCTTAAGCCAGGCCAGTAACGATGGGATGATGAGCCATATAATTAAACCGGCGTTAACCCCGATGAAAATATAAAACAACGCCGACCTTAACACTGTGTTAAAATTGCCAAAATACTCGGTTACGGTAATGATAAGATAAAGTGAGAACAGGCCCGCGCCTAAAAATATCAGGCCCCTCAGCAAATTGTTAAAATAATACTTCCGGATGAAGGTGTTTATCTTTTCAATTAAAATATCGTAATTATCGGGCGGGGTCATATTTCACAAAATACCTAAACGAAAGGCCGTGGTTAAATAGTATGGTTTTTACAGTGATTAAAGTTAAAACTATTAACGGGATAAGCCAAGTATAACGGCATAAAAGCCCAATCCGTTAATGTAACAATTACGTATTTAATTCTTGATTTAGTAATCATTTGATAACTTAGTAAAACTAATATAAACCTGATATGGACATCGAGAAACCCCAGTTATCGTGTTCCAAATGCGGCACGCCTTATCATTTTCCTAAAAAGCGTAGCTGGCCATTGCGGAACGTATTGTTTTTTTTGCCGGTCAAAGTATTCTTCTGCGCGTTTTGTCTAAAGGACAGGTATGTTTGGATAACTGACAAGGAGTATAAGAAGTTTAAAAAGGTGATATAGCTAACAAATGATAAAGAGAAGGACTTTTTTGGGCCAGGCATCTATGCTGGCAGCCGGTGCTGGCATGGCAAACGTGCTGCCGCTTAATGTATTTGGCACCCCCCGTAAAATATATTCAGCTTCGGACATGATAAAGCTGGCACTGATAGGTGTAAACGGCATGGGCTGGTATAACCTGGGCATTATGCGCGGCTTGCCGGGTGTAAAAGTAGTAGCCATTTGCGATGTGGACCAGCGGCTGATAGATAAACGCGTTGGCGAGTTGGGTAAAGACAGCATCAAAGTAAAAACCTACACCGATTACCGCAAACTGCTGGCTGATAAAGATATTGATGCTGTAATTATTGGTACGCCCGATCACTGGCATTGCCTGATGATGGTAGAAGCTGTAGAGGCCGGCAAGGATGTGTATGTTGAAAAGCCCGCAGGCAGTTCCATTGTGGAATGTGCCGCCATGGTTGCCGCAGGGCAAAAATATAAGCAGGCCATACAAGTGGGCCAATGGCAGCGCAGCGTACAGCATTTTAGGGATGCGGTGGATTTTGTACAATCAGGTAAATTGGGCAAGGTGCGTTCGGTAAAGGCCTGGGCCTATATCGGCTGGAAAGACTCGATACCCAAACAACCCGACAGCCCTACGCCGCCGGGAGTTGATTATAATATGTGGCTTGGCCCTGCCGTTAAAAGGCCTTTCAATATTAATAGGTTCCATTTTAACTTCCGCTGGTTTTGGGATTATGGCGGCGGTTTAATGACCGACTGGGGCGTGCATATGATCGATTTCGCGCTTATTGCCATGAAGGCCGGGACACCTAAAAGCATAACCTCTACAGGTGGTAAATTTGCCTTCCCGGACGATGCGCAGGAAACACCCGATACCATGACCACCGTGTATGAGTACGATGATTTTTACATACA
>JBDSIC010000408.1:0-23319 GCA_039918195.1 Mucilaginibacter sp. | reverse complement strand
AACCCATATTAAGCACTCATTATAAATGAGCGCAATAGATAAAAATGGACTGTGCGCCGGCCGCGTTAAGTATTGGAGCGGGTACCGGCCCGTGGCTAAGGCCGGTGCAGTATAAGCGGAAAGCCTGACCCGACGAAGGAGGGGAACGCCCATTTAGTCAATGGTCAATGGTCAATGGTCAATGGTCAATGGTCAATGGTCAATGGTCAATGGTCAATGGTCAAAATTGCCTTTTATCTGTTGTGTTTTATAAAATTTAAATTTCTTACCCGATTGAGTTAAAACAAACAAATCACACCAGGGTATGGATTAACTTTTCATCATAAAACACCAAACCCTACTCAGTACTTCACAACTTCACCTCTCCTTAAGCGAGGGAAGTACCTTTACATACACTATCCTTTCATTTAAAACTTACCATATATTTACCAAAATACCTGTTTGATCACCTATTCCTAACAAACTAACCCCTCATTTATCGCCATCAGCAACAAATCAACTACTCCCTCAATCAACTTAATCAACCACTCACCAACAAATCAACCACTCACCCAATCAACTATTCACTAACAAATAACCACTCACTACCAAAACCAATCAACCACTCAACTACCCCTTTCGCCTTTCAACTCAAAAGCTTACTTTTGCAAACTTTATACTAAACTAACATGCTTAGAACACATACCTGCGGCGAATTAAACATGAGCCAATTAGGCCAATCTGTTACCCTATGCGGATGGGTGCAAAAAACACGCGACCTGGGTGGCACTACCTTTATTGACGTGCGCGACCGTTACGGGCTAACCCAGTTAGTATTAAATATTGATACCCATGCTTCGCTGCGCGAAAAGGCACGCGAACTGGGCCGCGAATTTGTAATAAAAGTGAGCGGTACCGTGCTTGAGCGTACCAACAAGAACCTGAAGATACCTACCGGCGAAATTGAAATTGCAGTGGAGGAGCTGGAAATACTGAACGCGGCAAAAATTCCGCCGTTCATGATAGAGGACGAAACCGATGGCGGTGAGGAACTGCGTGCCAAATACCGTTACCTTGATTTGCGCCGTAACCCTATACGCAACAATATGGTGCTGCGTCATAAAATGAGCCAGGAAGTACGCAAGTACCTCGACGCGTTGAATTTTATAGAGGTGGAAACGCCGGTGCTTATAAAATCGACCCCGGAAGGGGCGCGTGACTTTGTGGTGCCAAGCCGCATGAACGCGGGCGAGTTTTACGCGTTGCCGCAATCGCCGCAAACATTTAAGCAATTGCTGATGGTAAGCGGGTTCGACCGTTATTTCCAGATCGTAAAATGCTTTAGGGACGAGGACCTGCGCGCCGACCGCCAGCCCGAATTTACCCAGATAGACTGTGAACTTTCGTTTGTAAGCCAGGAGGATATCCTGAATATTTTTGAGGGGCTAACCCGCCATTTGTTTAATACCGTAAAAGGCATTGAACTGGGCGATTTCCCACGGATGCAATATGCCGATGCCATGCGTTTGTATGGTTCAGATAAACCCGATATCCGCTTCGGGATGCCGTTTGTAGAAATGAACGACATTGTAGCGGGAAAGAACTTTGGCATATTTGACAATGCCGAGCTGGTTGTAGGCATTAATGCCAAAGGCTGCGCCGAGTATACCCGCAAGCAAATTGACGAGCTTACCGAGTGGCTTAAACGCCCGCAGATAGGCGCCACCGGCCTTATCTATTGCCGCTACCAAAGTGACGGCACTTTAAAATCATCGGTAGATAAGTTTTACAGTGAGGATGACCTAACCAACTGGGCGGCAGCTTTTGAGGCTGAGCCAGGCGATCTGATACTGATACTTGCCGGGCAAACCGACAAGGTGCGCAAGCAAATGAACGAGCTGCGCCTTGAAATTGGCAGTCGTTTAGGCTTACGCGATAAAGAGAAATTCGCGCCGTTATGGGTGCTTGACTTCCCGCTGCTGGAGTGGGATGAGGAAAGCGGCCGTTACCATGCCATGCACCACCCGTTCACTTCGCCAAAACCAGAGGATATTGCAATGCTGGATACCGACCCTAAAAATGTGCGCGCCAACGCGTACGACCTAGTTATAAACGGCACCGAAATTGGCGGTGGTTCTATCCGTATACATGACAGGGCCCTGCAATCGCTGATGTTTAAGCACCTGGGATTTTCGCCCGAGGAGGCGCAAAAGCAGTTTGGCTTTTTGCTGGATGCCTTTGAGTATGGCGCACCGCCGCATGGCGGTATCGCTTTCGGGTTCGACAGGCTTTGCTCTATTTTTGCAGGGCTGGATTCTATCCGTGATGTAATAGCATTCCCTAAGAATAACGCGGGCAGGGATGTGATGATCGATTCGCCGTCGACCATTGCGGATGCGCAGATGAAAGAGTTAAATATAGCAACTACTATATAAATTTTCAGTGTTACATATCATTAAAATAATACGTAATAACTAATGAACGTTATAAGTAGGTTACTTAAATAAACTAAACATGAAAAGATATATTACACTAATTGCATTGTTGATATTCGCTGTTACCTCCTGTGGAAAAAAAGGGTTCGATCCTAAAAAACAATCTGAAATTGACGATGCTGACATCAGGTCATACCTGGCCTTATATAATATTGACGCACAAAAAGATGATTCGGGAATTTATTACCAAATAACCAAGCCGGGGAATACCATACATCCCGAAGCTGACGCGACAGTTACCGTTCATACAGAAATAAAATTACTTGATGGTACCCATATCAGTACTTTGGATTCAACCCAACCGTTAGCCAACTTCATTAAAGGTTTACGTATAGGCATACCTTTATTGGACAAAGGGGCAGAGGCGATTATTCTTGTACCTTCGGGGCTCGCTTATGGATCAGATAATGTTGGGGCTATCCCGCCTAACAGCGTGTTGGTTTATAACATTAAACTGGTTGGCTTTACCGAATAATTGATGTTATTGCGTTAGCAGTTTTTTCAACTTTACCAAGCTGCTATATGTTTTGCTGAAACTACTTATCTTTAGCAAAACATATAGTATGAAAAAGCTGGTCTTAATTGTATTTTATTCCCTATTTATCATACCCGCGTTTGCCCAAACAGATGCCCTTAAAGCAATCGCGGCAAAAAAAGCCGAGTCGTTGCAAAGCAAACTAATTGCTTTACGACGCGATTTCCACGAGCATCCCGAATTAGGTAACCGCGAAGTGCGCACAGCAGCCATTATTGCCAAACATCTGGAAAGTTTAGGGATACAGGTAACCACCGGCATAGCCACCACGGGTGTGGTAGGTGTATTAAAAGGCGATAAACCCGGCCCGGTTGTGGCCCTGCGATCTGACATGGATGGGCTGCCGGTTACCGAACTGGAGGGACTGCCATTCGCATCTAAGGTAAAAACAACTTATAACGGTAAAGAAGCAGGCACCATGCACGCCTGCGGGCATGACTCGCACATGGCCATATTAATGACCGTGGCCGAGGTACTGTCATCCATGAAAAAGGACCTGCAAGGAACCGTAAAATTTATATTTCAGCCTGCCGAAGAAGGTGCGCCTGTTGGCGAGAAAGGCGGTGCCGATGAAATGGTAAAACAAGGTGTGCTGCTTAATCCTAAAGTGGATGCCGTTTTCGGGCTGCACATATGGTCG
Organism: Mucilaginibacter sp.; assembly: GCA_039918195.1. Lineage (GTDB taxonomy): Bacteria > Bacteroidota > Bacteroidia > Sphingobacteriales > Sphingobacteriaceae > Mucilaginibacter. The sequence goes on along the minus strand of JBDSIC010000408.1, from coordinate 19,670 downwards.
AACCTGGAAGCCGGCAAAATAGGCTACCGACCGGGTGGCATCATGGCAGGTGCCAGCGATATGAAGATCGTTGTAACAGGCAAAACAGCGCATGGCGCATACCCATGGCAAAGTGTGGACCCTATCGTGGTGTCGGCACAAATAATCAGCAGTTTGCAAAGCATCGTTAGTCGCAATATCAACGTTACCCAAAACCCTGCCGTGGTTACCATAGGCGCTATTAATGGCGGCACACGCTTTAACATTATACCCGATAAGGTAGAAATGATAGGCACCTTACGCTATTTTACTGATGGCGATGAAAAAATTGTTACCGAAAATACCAGGCGCATAGCCACTAAGGTAGCCGAAGCTTATGGCGCTACCGCCGAAGTAACCGCCCCGTATACCACCCGCTACCCGGTAACCTATAACGATTTGGCGCTTACCGCTAAAATGCTGCCTACCTTACAGGCTACCGCAGGCACCAAAAATGTAGTGCTGCAGGCGGCAGTAACCGGGGCCGAAGATTTTAGCTTTTACGAGGAAAAAGTACCGGGTATATTCTTTTTTTTAGGCGGTATGCCCAAAGGTAACGACCCATTGAAGGCCCCGCCGCACCACACACCGGCATTTTATATTGACGAAAGCGGCTTTATGCTGGGCGTAAAAGCTCTGTGCAATTTAACGCTGGATTATATGGCCGGCAAAGGCAAATAGGCATGAAAAAAGTTTGCCCGGCTTTTATTATATGTTTATCGCTATCGTTAAACCTATTTGCGCAAAGCGATGCTTTAAAAGCAGTTGTAGCGAAAAAGGCTGATGCCCTGCAAAGCAAACTCATTGCCTGGCGGCGCGATTTCCACCAACATCCTGAACTGAGTAACAGAGAAGTGCGCACAGCGGCCATCATCGCAAAACATCTTGAAAGTTTAGGGATACAGGTAACAACCGGCGTAGCCACAACGGGAGTAGTAGGTATATTAAAAGGTGATAAGCCCGGACCGGTAGTAGCCCTGCGTGCAGATATGGACGGATTGCCGGTTACCGAAACCACCGGGCTACCCTTCGCATCAAATGTAAAAACTACTTATAATGGCAAGGAAGTTGGCGTAATGCACGCCTGCGGGCACGATGCGCACATGGCTATTTTAATGGCCGTTGCCGAAGTGTTGTCGTCTATGAAAAAGGATCTGCACGGAACTGTAAAATTTATTTTCCAACCGGCAGAAGAAGGCCCGCCGATGGGTGAAGAAGGCGGTGCCCCCGAAATGATAAAACAAGGTGTACTTACTAACCCAAAGGTTGATGCCATCTTCGGGCTGCATATATGGTCTAATTTAGAGGTGGGCAAACTCAGCTACCGTTCAGGCGGGATAATGGCCGGAGCAGTCGACCTGAAGATAGTGGTAACCGGCACACCCTCGCACGGCGGGTATCCATGGCAGGGAGTTGACCCCATAGTCGTATCGGCCCAGATCATCAATAACCTGCAAAGTATTGTAAGCCGCAATGTTAACGTAACACAAAACCCGGCGGTAGTTACCATCGGTACTATCAATGGCGGCACCCGCCGCAATATTATAGCAGAGCAAACAGAAATGATGGGGACTGCCCGGTATTTTTCGGCTGAGGATGAAAAAACGGTGCTGGACAATATAAAGCGCATAGCTGTAAACACCGCCGAAGCCTACGGCGCAACCGCTGAATTGACGGCACCTTACACCAGCCAGGCCCCGGTAACATTTAACGACCCGGCGCTTATGGCCAAAATGCTGCCTACCCTTCAGGCTACCGCCGGCAATGGGAATTTGCTGCAGCAAACACCGGTAACAGGTGCCGAAGATTTCAGCTTTTACCAAAAGGAAGTACCCGGCCTGTTCTTTTTTTTAGGCGGCATGCCCAAAGGCGCCGACCCGCTTAAAGCCCCGCCACACCATACACCCGGGTTTTATATTGACGAAGGCGGGTTTACGCTGGGAGTAAAAACGCTTTGCAATTTGGCGTTGGATTATATGGACAAACAAGGAAAATAACAGGATGAAAAGTATTTTTTTAATGCTGATCTTTTGCTGTATTGCAAAATGCTTACAGGCACAAGAACCCGATCTTGCAAAAATTGCAGATTCAATACAAACTGAGGGCGAAACACTTTACAAGTCGGAGTGGGCCTCATGGTATGGCTCGGATATATTTTTGGAGCAGTGCAAAAGCAAAGCAGGCAGCCAGGCGGGTTATATTTCGTATGATAACGGGAAAGGATTAGTCAACATCTTTTTTTCGAAGGATGCAGAACCTTTAGTACTGGCTACTACTACTTTTGCTTACGGATTTGACCCGCAGAAATACACACTGGATACCGTGCAAAGAAAACTTAACAAGACCGAAAAAGAACTGCATACGATTAGACAAACCGTAATAAAAGCAATGCGAACAGATACTATTTATAAATCATTTAAAAATTCAAGCCTTAACCCAGTGCCCTTGATTTATAAGGGAAATAAAAAAGTTTACGCGTTAACCGGGCCTAACATTAACGGGGTGGTGCTTTTCGGCAATGACTACCTGGTAACTTTTAATAAAGATAATAAGATAAAATCAACCGTAAAATTGCACAATTCATTGATACCAATCGAATATACAAAAAGCAATAATGGCAATACCACAGTTTTAGCTTCGGTGCATAATCATGTCAAAAATAAGAGTGAATTTATTACAGTAACCGATATTTGTACCATTATGCTTTATGAAAAATTTACTACCTGGAATCAATGTGTAGTTTTATCAGAAAAATACACTTCGATATGGGACTGTAAGAAAAACAATCTTAAAATAATCCCCAGGAGCGAGTGGGAAAAAATGAATCCACTTAAAAATGCGTTAGAGGGTTCTAAAAATTAATCATGGACAACGAATTTATAACTTTCAGAAAGTTCAACGACCCTGCTTTGGCAGAAGAAATGGTTATGATATTAACAAAAAATGCTACACCGTTTTCTGTTACAGAGGAAATGCTTTCATTCGATCCGACATTTGCTTCGAGTGCCGAAGCAGCTAAAGACTACCTCATAAAAATAAAACAGGGAGATTTTTTAAGGGCCGAAGACAGCATCAACCAAAGTGAGAAGGAACAGGTGGATAAAGTTGCTAAAGACCATTATTTACTTGACTTTAACAACGTTGAATTGATAGATATAATTGCCAAGGAAGATGAGTGGAGCAATTTCGATGTGTTGCTTGCCCGTAAAATATTAACGGAACGAGGGATAGATATAAATGAAAGTGCATTAAAAAAGGAAAGGCTTGAAACGTTGCGTGCACCAACTAAAGCAAATACATTAATAGTTGTTATTGGCTACCTATTCGCCTTGCTTGGTGGCGGCTTGGGTTGTTTCATTGGCTGGCGCCTGGCATACGCCAAAACCACGCTGCCTAACGGCGAAAGGGTATTTATATATCCCACAAATGATCGTAAAAATGGGGAAAGGATGTTTTGGTTGGGCATAGCTGTTTTTATACTGGTCGTTATCGTTAAAATTTCAGATACTGTCAATAACCCTTATTAGTCCTATTCGTGTCAAACCTCCTCTTCATCTGCAGTAAAAATCAATGGCGCAGCCCCACAGCCGAATTGCTGTTTAAAAACCACCCATTGCACAATCCCCGCAGTGCCGGCACCAGCGAGAAGGCACGCATAAAGGTGAACCAAAAACTGGTAGGCTGGGCCGATGTTATTTTTGTAATGGAACGCAGGCATAAAGAGATACTGAAGCAGCGCTTTGTTACGCAAAACAAGCAAATTGAAGTGCTGGACATACCGGATAACTACAACTTTGGCGATGCGGAATTGATACGCATATTACAGGATAGCTTAGCTGAGTATTTATAAACGCAATGCCGCCGTATTAATATTTTGCCTATCTGGTAAAATCATCCCGCCAAAAAAGCGTTCATTATATTGTTTACTTATACGTTTTTTATGATGATACGCAACGCTTTTCTCCTGCTGTTCGCACTTTCCCTGTTAACGCATCCCATTAATGCCCAACCTATCCCTGCGAAGCAGGCATCCAAAACTTTATACAGCACCATACTTACTATGGATAAGCAGGTTTTTGATGCCTACAATACCTGCGACCTTGATAAATTTGAAGACTATTTTACCAAAGACGTAGAGTTTTTTCACGACCGGACAGGTTACACCGAATCGCGGCACGACCTGATGAAAACCATGAAGAGCCTCTGCGAAAACGGCGGTATGCAGCGCAAACTGGTAAACGCGCAGGTATTTCCTTTAGATTTTTACGGCGCTATTGAAATGGGCACCCACCGTTTTTACAAGGTTGTAAATGGTAAACGTAAGTTTATCAGCAGCGCGCGGTTTACAAACATCTGGAAACTGGATGATAACGAATGGAAAATAGCCCGGGTGATCAGCTACGATCACAAAGGCGAATAAGCAATTAGCCAAACAACAGGCCAAACACTTCCTCGATGTTACCCACCGTTTTTACATCAATGGTATAGCGCGAGAAATCGATGCGCTTTTTGTCGCCGGCCTTGGGCAGGTTGTACTTGGATATAAATATCTGCTCGAACCCTAACTTTTGTGCTTCGGCAATGCGCTGCTCTACCCGGTTAACGGCCCTTATCTCGCCCGACAGGCCTATCTCGCCCGCGAAGCATGTTTTGGAGGATATGGGCATGTCCTCGTGCGAAGATATAATAGCCGCAGCCAATCCCAGGTCGATAGCGGGGTCCTCCACGCGTATGCCGCCTGTAATATTTAAAAAGACATCCTTAGCGCCCAGCCGGAAACCGCAGCGTTTTTCCAGTACGGCCAGCAGCATGCTCATGCGGCGGGTGTCAAAGCCGGTAGCGGTGCGCTGTGGCGTACCATAGGCCGATGTGCTTACCAGCGCCTGGGTTTCTATCAGCATTGGCCGCAGGCCCTCTAAAGTGGCTGATATGGTGATGCCGCTTAATGGCTCATCGCGCTGAGACAATAATATTTCTGACGGGTTGGATACTTCGCGCAGGCCCTCACCGAGCATCTCGTATATCCCCAGTTCAGATGCCGAGCCGAAGCGGTTTTTCACCGCGCGTAAAATGCGGTACACATGGTGCCTGTCGCCTTCAAACTGCAACACGGTATCAACCATGTGCTCCAATATCTTAGGCCCGGCAATCATTCCATCTTTGGTAATATGCCCTATCAGGAACACCGGGGTTGCCGTCTCTTTGGCAAACCGCAGCAACTCCGCCGTACACTCCCGCACCTGCGATACACTGCCCGGCGTAGATTCAATATGTGCGGAGTGTAGAGTTTGGATAGAATCAATAACCACCAAATCAGGCTCCAGCTGCTCTATCTGCTTAAATATGTTTTGGGTAGATGTTTCTGTAAGGATATAACAAGCTCCAGCCCCCCGACCCACTGAAGGGGGAGTAAAAACATCTTCTTTAAGCTCATCAAAAGCTCCCCCTTCAGGGGGCTGGGGGGGGTGTGTTAACCGTTCCGCCCGCATCTTTATCTGCATCTCGCTTTCTTCGCCCGATACGTACAGTACTTTAAGCTTGGGCATGTTCAGCGCCAACTGCAGCATCAGGGTTGATTTGCCTATACCCGGCTCACCGCCAATCAGCACCAGCGACCCGGCAACAATGCCGCCGCCCAGTACGCGGTTAAACTCCTTATCGGGTGTAAGCAGGCGGTGCTCTTCGTTAAAAGTAATGTCCGCAACCTGTATGGGTTTGTTGGAACGCTGTAAAGTGGTTGACGGGGCCTTCCAGTCGGGCACCGAGGTCTTGGCCTTCTCTATTATTTCTTCGGCAAAGGTATTCCATTGCGCGCACGAAGGGCATTTACCCAGCCACTTGGCCGATTCGTAGCCACAGCTCTGGCAGAAATATGCAAATTTAGTTTTAGCCAAGATATTAATGTGCGTATATGCAGATGTGCAAATGTGCAGATTTTATTTTTGAATGCAATAGGATTTACTAATTAAATTAGCATAGCATCGTCCGAACCCGAATTAATAGAATTCATCGAATAGAAGGAATTTACATTCGATGAATTCCGTAATTCTTTAAATTCGGGTTCAGACAAAATCACAAAAAAATGTGCAGACATTTAAACATCTGCACATCTGTAATCTGCACATTCGCACATCTATAATTTTATCTCTTCATCCTTCGCCGAGAAGAAACGGAACTCCGTTATCTGGTAAGCAGGGTTGCTTTTCACTTTTATCCATTGCTTGTACTTAAAGTACCATTTCATTTGGATATTGTAGAAACCCTTTTTAATGTAGGCTTCGATATAAGGGTGCACGCAAAGCGTAATATTTTTCTCGTTCTGCTCTATCAATATAAAATTGAAGTTATTCTCGATATCATCAAGCAGCAGGATGGTTGGGCGTATTGCGCCTGTACCGTGGCAGGTTGGGCAAAGCTCGCTGGTAACAATATTCATTTCGGGGCGCACACGCTGGCGTGTTATCTGCACCAACCCGAATTTGCTTGGCGGCAATATGGTATGCTTGGCCCTGTCATGCGCCATTTCGCCACGCAAGTAATCAAACAGCTCCTTGCGATTAGTTGGCTTGTGCATATCGATAAAATCGATCACCACAATACCGCCCATATCGCGCAAGCGTAATTGACGTGCTATTTCGCGGGCAGCCTCCTTGTTTACCTGGAAAGCATTTTCTTCCTGGTTCTCTTTATTGGCTGTACGGTTACCGCTGTTTACGTCTATAACGTGCAGCGCTTCGGTATGCTCAATAACTAAATAGGCTCCGCCGGCAAGGTTAACTGTTTTACCGAAAGCGCCTTTTATCTGCTTGTCGATACCATGATGTTCAAATATCGGCTCGCGGTGTTTGTGCAGGCGTACGATGTTTTCCAGGTCGGGTGATATATCACGTACATACGAGCGTACTTCCTCATACATCGCGTTATCATTGATATAAATGCTGTGGAAATCTGAATTAAGCAGATCCCTTAACAGGGTCGACGTACGGTCGATCTCGCCCAATATCTTTTTGGCCGGCTCAACCGTAGGCAGCTTAGTAATGAGTATTTCCCATTTAGCAACCAAATCCAGCAGATCCTTTTGCAATTCGGTAACACCCTTACCTTCAGATACGGTACGTATAATTACCCCAAAATGCTTAGGTTTTATGCTCTCGATGATCTTACGGAGGCGGGTACGCTCGGTATTGCTCTTTATTTTTTTAGAGATGGATATCACCTCCGAAAAAGGCACAAGCACTACATACCTTCCTGCAATAGAAAGATCGGCACTTAACCGCGGGCCTTTTGTGGATATAGGCTCCTTGGCTATTTGTACAGGTATAACCTGTCCTTTTGTTAAAACTTCGGATATTTTACCACCCTTGTTTATATCAGTATCCAGCTTAAAATTATCTAAAAGCTTTGACTGATATCCCCCGCTACGCACTTGTTTGGTTAGCTTTTGCAGGCTTTTAACCTGCGGGCCCAAATCAAGGTAATGCAAAAAGGCATCCTTCTCATAACCTACATCAACAAAAGCAGCATTTAAGCCGGGCATTATCTTTTTGATCTTACCCAAATAAATGTCACCAACAGTATAGTTATTGGTGGTTTGCTCTTTATGAAGTTCTACGAGTTGTTTGTCCTGTAATAGTGCAATGGTAGCTCCGTTAGGGGATAGATCGATAATAAGTTCTTTTATCAACTGCTACTCCATTTCTTAAAGCGACAGCTAAACTGCTGGCGCTGGTTTATAAGAAGGTAAAAACAACAACATAAAATTAGCCCGCTAAATAGCAGGCTAATAAACCGCTAACGCAGCCTATTTCTTTTTATGTCTATTTTTTCTTAAACGTTTTTTACGTTTATGGGTAGCCATTTTGTGTCTCTTACGTTTTTTACCGCTCGGCATGATTCTTAATTTTTTTAGTGTTTATTAATTCAATTCCTTTATGTATTCATCAATGCGCTTACCGAAAGCCGGGTCGGGCATCATTTCTTTACACTTGTTATAAGCCTCAATGGCTTCCTTTTTACGGCCCAGCTGTTTATAGCTTTCGGCCAAATAAAAATAGGGCTCCACTTCGGGCTTTTGCGCTATAACGGTTTTAAACCGTTCAACCGCCTTGTCATACTGACCTGATTTCATGGAGAATATCCCCAGGTTCAGGTTAGCATTCCGGTTTTGCGGGTCTTTAGCAACTACTTCGCGCAGCAGCATAATTCCCTGCATCGGGCTTGGTGCGCCGCCATTTACATAAGCAACGCCTAATCCTGTTTTTGCATCCAGGTTATCGGTGTCAATTTTGCGGGCGTTCTCAAATGCTTCAACAGCATTAACCAGGAACGTTGGCTGGGCCGTTGTATCCTGTGTCAGCTTAAAAGCCTCGTTAAAACGGTTACCCGCATTTACCCAGTTATCGGCCGTATTTTCCTTTTCGGCAATTGCCTTATAGTAAAACGCGGCAGGCCCCGGTTGGTTAACATCATCCCATTGTGCAGCAAGCTGCTTTTCTATCTCCGCCTTGCCTGCTTCGGGCGCGGCTGTCAGCTTACCTTCAAGTTCAATAATTTTTGCGGCCAGGTTTTGGCCAATTATTGCTTTTGATGCTTCAGATACTTGTGTTACTGTTAAAGTAGCGGCAGTATTTTTAGCCGGTGTAGCGGCAGCTTCGCTTTTAGCGCTTTCTTTAGATTTCTCCAGCCCTTTAACCGGCTGCGTGTACAAATAGATCATAACAGCCGCTACGGCTATAATTGCAACTATTTGTCCTTTTTTCATCCTTCGGAAAAATGATTTGCTTATTTGCCTGTTTTATTGCCTGATTTTACTTTCTCAACAAAAGTTTTTGCAGGTTTAAAGCTGGGTACAAAATGCTCCGGAATAATAATGGCAGTATTTTTTGAAATGTTACGAGCTGTCTTCTTTGCCCTCTTCTTTACAACAAAACTTCCAAAACCTCTAACATAAACGTTCTCGCCGGCTACCATTGAGCCTTTTACTACTTTAAAAAACGCCTCAACAGTTTCCTGTACATCAACTTTCTCGATTCCTGTCTTAGATGAGATTTCAGTTATAATTTCTGCCTTAGTCATATCTGATTTTCTTTATTTAATATATATAATTACTTAACTGTTTTGGGGTTGCAAAAGTATCGCTTTATTAGCAAAGATTGAAATTATTGCAGCTTTTTTTTTCATCGCCACAAAAAGCGCACTAAAATGTTACTAAACACAAACGCTGTTACCACGGCATTGTTACATTTGACCCAATGAATTTCGCCTACGAACTGCTGCGCTGGTACCAGCAAAATAAACGCGACCTGCCCTGGCGCAACACCACGGATGCATACGTAATATGGCTGTCGGAAGTTATATTGCAGCAAACCCGTGTGGAGCAGGGCATGCCCTACTTTAACCGTTTTTTAGAACGTTACCCAACGGTTGACAGCTTTGCCGCCGCGCACGAGGATGATATTTTAAAGCTTTGGCAGGGCCTGGGCTACTATTCGCGCGGCCGCAATATGCTTAAAACTGCGCGGCTGGTGCAGGAGCAATATAATGGCGTGTTCCCGTCAGCGTATGACGAACTTATAAAACTTAAAGGCATTGGCAGTTATACTGCCGCCGCCATATCATCCTTTGCCGCCAACGAGGTGCGCGCGGTGGTAGACGGGAATGTTTACCGCGTACTGGCAAGGTATTTTGGCATTGATGAGCCGATAAATTCGACAAAAGCAAAGGGAATATTCCAGCATATTGCGGATGATTTAATTAATACGAAAGCCCCCGGCTTGCATAACCAGGCTATGATGGAATTTGGCGCGATGCTTTGCAAGCCCAAAAACCCGGCCTGCGGTATTTGCCCCGTGCGGACGGGCTGTTACGCGTTTAAACATAACGCTATAAATTACCTGCCTGTAAAACTAAAGAAGCTAAAAGTGCGTGAGCGGTTCTTAAATTATTTTTTAATTACCGATGGCGACAAAATATTGATGAATAAACGCGGCGAAAATGATATATGGGCCAATATGTACGACCTGCCTGCTATAGAGACGCCTTCCCTTTTACCCTTGCACGAATTATTCGCGCTTCCCGAGTTTAAAGAACATTTTGGCGATCAGGATGTTAGACCACAAGACCTGGGGGTAAAAAAGCATATACTTACCCACCAAAGATTGTATGTAAGGTTGATAAAACTGGACATACAGCCTGTTAAACCAGCTCAAAAATGGTTTTACATAGAATTAGAAAAAATGGGAAATTTAGCTTTACCAAAAATCATTTTTATATTTATAAAAAATATTTTTAATTTATAGAATAATTTTCCGTTAATTTAGGCCATGTCTGGAATAAACAAAGTAATACTTATTGGCCATCTGGGTAAAGACCCTGAAGTGCGCTATTTGGATGGTGGCGTATCTGTGGCAAGCTTCCCGTTGGCAACCTCCGAAACATTTAATAAAGACGGCCGCAAGGTTGAGCAAACAGAATGGCATAACATAGTAATGTGGCGCAGCCTTGCCGATGTGGCTGCCAAATACCTTCAAAAAGGTAAGCTGGTATACATTGAAGGTAAACTGCGTACCCGCTCATTCGAGGATAAGGAGGGTATAAAAAAATACACCACCGAAGTTGTTGCCGAGAATTTTACCATGCTTGGCCGCAAAAGCGATTTTGAAGGCGACAATAATCGCCCCGTTGCAAAAACCGATGGCGCGGCTGAATATAACGGCGCAGCCGAAACTGACGACGTGCCTTTCTGACCAATTCAGGAATAGACTTAAAAGAAAAGATAAACCCGTACTGCGAATCAGGCGGGTTTTGTTGCATATACTAATTCCTGCTGTCATATTGTTGAAGATGCTACCTTCCTCCCGGCGGGCAATGCTCCCTTAAATAATTGGTGAATAGCGTGCGCAGGTGTATACTGGTCCCCTGGCCTTCGTTGATGGCGTGTGTGCGGTTAGGGTAACTCATCAGCTGGAACTGCTTGTTGTATTTTACAAGTTCGTTTATCAGTTGCTCGGCATTGTTGTAATGCACATTGTCGTCGGCGGTGCCGTGTATGTACAGCAAATTGCCCTGCAGGTTTTTTGCGTAAGTTATAGGAGACCCTTTAATAAAAATGGCCCGGCTTGCCGAGTCGACGGGTACACCCATATAACGTTCCTGGTAAATATTATCGTAGGTAAGCTGGTTTGCTAATGCTGCTACCGCGATACCGGTTTTGTATACTTCGGGGTATTGGAACATCAGGTTAAGTGTGCTCGAGCCCCCGCCGCTCCAGCCCCAAACAGCTACGCGGCTGCTGTCAATGTACGGCCATTTTAACACCTCTTTAGCCGCCAGCGCCTGGTCGCGGATGTTGAGCAGGCCTATATTTTTATAAATAGCTTTACGCCATTCACGGCCCTTTGGCGCGGGTATGCCCCGGTTGTCAATGGAAATGTAAACATAACCATCGGCCGCCATGTTGCCCAGGTAATACGGGTTTTTATGTACGTTAAAGGTATCCAGCACCGTTTGCTTCACATATTCGCCATACACAAAAAACACAACCGGGTATTTCTTTTTCGCGTCGAAGTTATCGGGTTTCTTTATCCAGCCGTCCATTTCTATGCCTTCAGCAGTTTTTACTTTAAAAAACTCTACTGGGTTAATTACATTTTTGGCTATCTCTATCACCTCGCCGTTCAGGTGCTTATGCCCCGGCAGGCTGATCACCTCCTTTTGCGGTTTGGTGTTAGCATTTGAAAAACGGTGCATGGCCATTTTCCCGGTAGCTGATAGCGTATATTCATGTGTGCCCGGCAAGCCGGCAGGGGTTATCCGCTCCGACTTGCCCCCGGTAAGTTTAACCCGGTACAGGTAACGCTGCGTAGCGTTGCCCGGCGAAGCAATAAAATAGATGTAACCCGAAGCCTCATCAAGCAACGATATGCTGAAGGCATCAAAATCATCTTTGGTGATAAGCTGCTGATTACCGTTAAGGTCTATACGGTACAAATGCCGCCAGCCATCCTGCTCGCTCGACCATAGAAACTCCTTTCCACTGTTGATCCACCTGATACCTGCCATGTTTTGCTTGGTGTCTACCCAGGCATTATCTGTTTCGGTAAATATGGCTTGGGTTGTACCGGTGGCGGCATCGGCGAGTATAAGCTTACCTTGGTTTTGCGCGCGGTTAAGCTGCTGTAAAAGCAACTGATTTGAATTAACCGCCCATTGCATCAGCGTAATATAATGCTGCACGTTATCGCCCTCTACATTCATCCATCGCGTTGCCCCACCTGCAATATCAACCACGCCAATTTTGCAGGCGCTTGGGTCGTGCCCGGCGGTAGGGTATTCAAGCGGGATGGTGTATGAGTACACGCTATCGGTAGTATTCAGCATCAAGTACTTGGTCATGTTACCCGCATTCAGTTGCCAATAAGCTATCTTCTGCCCGTCGGGCGACCAGCGGAAACCATCCCGCAGGCCAAACTCCTCTTCGTAAGCCCAGTCGAAAGTACCGTTAATAAGAGTTTGGGTACCGTCGGTAGTAAGCGCTTTGGTGGTATTGGCTGACAAGTCCTCCACGTAGATATTATGCCCGCTTACATAGGCCACCTTACTCCCGTCGGGCGAGAATTTGGCAAACATTAATGAGGATACCGGCTTGTCCTTTCCTATTTGCCGCAGTGTTTTGGCAGCAACATTGTAAACCCAGTAATCGCCGCGGGTATCATAGCGCCATACTTTTTTTGTATTGGTGTTGATGAGCAGCTTGCCGCCGTCAGAAGTGATGCTAAAGCGTATAGGTTTATAGCCTATGGGTGCCAGCGCATCTTTACCAGCAATTATCTTTTTTTTAGCCGCGTTGAGCACATCAAATTCGGCAATGCCATCACCGGTAATTTTATAATAGCGGTAGCCGTCCTTGGCCCATACGGTACCCTTATCAAATTGCGCACGCGATAAGAACGGCAGCAAAAGCAGCATTATCGCAACCACGGAACCATAGTACCTGGTACTCATTCTATTTATTTTACTACAAAGCAATGCCTGTATAAATTTTCCGTTAAATTAGCATTTTAAAGATTGTCCTATCTGCCTGTAATGAAAAAAATACTGACCCTGTTAAGCGCCTTTTTTATATTGATGGCACCTGTACAAGCGCAAAACGCTAACAGGGCCAAATTTATTACCGACAGCCTGGCCAGCTACATTAACCGCGCGCTAACCAACTGGCGCATACCCGGCGCGGCGGTATGTATTGTTAAGGATGATAAGGTGGTTTTTATGAAGGGCTTCGGCATTAAAGAACTGGGGCTGAATAACAAGGTTGACGAGAATACGCTGTTTATGATAGGCAGCAATACCAAAGCCTTTACAGCGACGGCTATCGCTATGCTGGCTAACGAGAAGAAACTTTCTCTTGATGATAAGGTAACCAAATATATCCCCGAGTTTAAACTGGACAGCAAACCGGCCACCGAACTGGTAACCGTGCGCGATCTGCTGTGCCACCGCCTGGGCTTCCAAACGTTCCAGGGTGATTTTACATTTTACAACTCCAACCTTTCGCGCAGCGAGATCATCAGCCATATGGCTTTAATAAAAGCGCCTTATGAGTTTCGTACTAAATGGGGCTATACCAATTCGGCGTTTTTAACAGCCGGCGAGATCATACCTAAAGTGACCAAGCAAAACTGGGACATCTACCTGAAAGAAAAAATATTTTCGCCTTTAGGTATGGGCAATACACTTGGCCTGAGCGTGGCTATGACAAAGGCCATTAACCGTGCCGTACCGCACACCATTGCCGACGGGCGGCTGATAGCTATACCTTACGCCGGGCTGGATAATATGGCACCTGCTATGAGCATCAGCTCGACGGCTAACGATATGAGTAAATGGGTGCTGGCCCTGTTGAACAGCGGGAAAGTCGGTAAAAGAGAGGTGATACCTGACGCGGCCATACAGGCCACCAGCCAGCAGCAAGATATTGTTGGCAGTGTAACCCACCTCGACGGCGAAGTAAATTACCAGCTTTACGGCTTAGGCTGGTTTTTGCAGGATTACCATAACCACCGCATAGTAATGCACGATGGCGGCGTAAGCGGTTACGTATCGTCTGTGACATTGGTGCCGCAGGATAAGCTTGGCATCGTCATCCTCACCAATACCGACCAGAACAGCCTGTACGAAGCCCTGCGCTGGGAAATTATGGATGCTTGTTTTAAGCTACCGTACCGCAACTACAGCGATAACTACTTGAAGGAAGAAAAGAAATATACTACCGACGCAATGGCCACCGACAAAAAACTGCGAGACAGCGTACTGCTTAACCCGCGACCGGCGCAGTCTATCAGTTACTACACCGGCAAGTTCAGCAACCCGCTATACGGCAGCGTGAACATCGCCATGGGCGAAAATAATACGCTGGATATGCGCTTTGAGCATCACCCTAAAATGTTTGCCCGCCTGCAGCCCTTAGGCGGCAACCGTTTTTACGCCACTTTCAGCGACCCGGTATTTGGCAAATCGGTGTTCAACTTCATCGTGCAGCCTAATGGCAAAGTAACCGGGGTGCGGGTTAAGGCGGCTGATTTTATTGAGCGCGGGGTGTATGAGTTTACGCGGTAATTTGTTTGACCGTTGATTTTAATGTGATTTTTTGATTGCGCTGACTTGTCTTGACCTTGATTTTCCTGATTAGCGGATTGTCTTGATTGTGCTGCCAAGCCAAAATTCGATATACCCTTACACATTCACACTATCCTGCACCACTACCTTTTCCCAAAGGGATTTGCATTTTTCTACAAAGGCGTGGTGAGTAGGGTGATCCTGGTATAACTCCTGTTCTTCGGGGGTATCAAACAATAACAGCAGCGACACATCGTATGTGCGGTCAACCACATCACGGAAGGTTTCGGCAGGTATGCCTATATGGTAATCGCGTATGTGCTCTATCGGTGCCAGGGTTTGCAGGCCCTGGATAAGCAGGTCGCGGTCACCGCGGTTTTTTAACCAGAAGTGTACGTGGTGGGTGAAGGTGTTTTTTAGTAGCATGGTGATAGTTTTATTTAATGTCGTCATTACGACGGGGCAAGACAAAGGTAATTTTTACTGCTTAATACGCCAACACTACATGCGGCTTATAAGTATCTGTTTTTACCCTTGCCTTTAGCTCATGCAATATATTGTACAAGCCAAAATTAGTGCGGTTAACATAAATAAAATGCTTTACGCCGCGGGCCTGTTTAAACTCGGGCATTTTGGATATTTTTTCGCCGTAGCGGTATAACTCATCAAAAAATTCGGTGCGGCCAAAATCGAACGTATCGGTAATGTAGGGCATGGCAAACAAGGCGATCATCTCTTTATAAATACCGTAGTAGAACTCTACCTGTGCCGGGCTATCCTTCGCATGTATCATGTCCAGCAGTCGAAAGGCTTTAATGGTTTCCTCTTTGTTATCTAACAGGTTGGTTGAGGTGAGCGAGAAGAACGGCGTATAAAAATCTTCGGGCATTTCCTTGATACAACCAAAGTCAATGATACCCAGTTTACCATCGGGCGTTATCATGAAGTTGCCGGGATGCGGGTCGGCATGTACGGCGCGCATTTCGTGTTGCTGGTAGTTATAAAAATCCCACAAGGCCTGGCCGATGGTATCGCGCAGTTCCTGCGAGGGGTTAGTATTTAAAAATTCGCGCAGGTGCTTGCCTTCCAGCCAATCCATAGTGATGATGCGCTTACTCGATAGTTCGGGGTAATACTTAGGGAACACCACGTTATCCAATATAGAACACGCGGTAGAAAACTCAATAGATCGGCGTACTTCCAGTTCGTAATCAGTTTCTTCCACCAGGCGCTCTTCCACCTCGCGCATGTAAACATCCAGTTCCTTTTC
The DNA here is from genome assembly GCA_039918195.1 of Mucilaginibacter sp. Taxonomy (GTDB): domain Bacteria; phylum Bacteroidota; class Bacteroidia; order Sphingobacteriales; family Sphingobacteriaceae; genus Mucilaginibacter. Next base: position 3,769 of record JBDSIC010000408.1, on the reverse strand, counting down.
GCTCATGCCCAGCAGGCGGAAAGCAAAGGGCTTTACCAGTTTCAGGTCAGACGATATGGAATCGCCCACTCCGGGGTATTGTATTTTCACCGCCAGCTTTTTGCCATCCAGTTCTGCCCGGTGTACCTGCCCTATGGATGCCGCATTGGTAGAATGGATGTTGAACTTATCGTATATCTTATCGGGTGTTTTGCCAAAATGTTTCCTGAACGTCTGCACGATCAGCGGCCCCGATAGCGGCGGCGCGTTGTATTGCGACTGCGAGAATTTATCCACGTAAGCCTGCGGCAGCAGGTTTTTATCCATGCTCAGCATTTGCGCAACCTTCAGCGCGCTACCCTTCAGCTCGCTTAGCGACTGGTAAATATCCGCCGCATTATCCTCGTTCAGTTCGGTTTTATCCAGTGCGGGGTTAAACAGCTTTTTGGAGTAATGCTTAATATAGTTACCGCCTATTTTAAAGCCCGTGGTTACAAATTTTGTTGAACGCTGTACTTTGGTGGTTGGTATACTGTTTTGTTCTTTGGGAGTATCACTCATGTTGTGGTGTAAAAATGTGAAGCGAAGGCCTCACCTAATCCGATAGCTATCGGATCCTCTCCAAAGGAGAGGACTTTAAAAAATATTGACTAAGACCGAAAGTAAAATCACTAATTCACTAACTCAATCAATCACTAATTAAATCAGAAGCCCATCTTTTCCTTCAAATTGCCGTTTTTATACAGGAACTTGCCATAGTCTAACAGGTTATCTATCGGGCTGCGCTCAAACAAGTCGAACGTTACATTGATACCTTTTTCAATGGCTTCGTCGGTTTGTTCAAAGCCTGCCGTGTTATCCTTTATCCAAAAGTTTAGCACAAAACCAAACTGCAGCCAAAGCGCGTCCTTGTAACGTTTAGCAAAAAACTTACGATCGGATAGTTCGCCGCTTTCCAATCCTTCGTTTAAAATTTCATCAGCAAAGCCTTCAAAAATGTCTTTTAAGGGTTCAAACACTATTGGTGTACTTAAAGTGCGGGGCTGCTTTTTCACGCTGTATACAGCAAAACTGCGACTGCTTTTTATCAGTTCAAAAAAAGCATAGAAGAATGACAATGCCTTTTCACGCGCTGAATACTGCGGCCACACTTCCTGAGATCTTACTTCGTTTAGCGTTTTTTTAGCAAAATCAGCCCAAACGCTTTGCTCCACCGCGTTAAACGAACCGAAATAGCGGTAAAATTCCTCTTCGGTCATTTTATTTTTTTTGGCGAATACGTAAACCGACTTGGGTTGCTCGTCGTTAGTTAACACATAATCTATATATGCTTTTTGTATGCTTTCTGTAGTAGCCATAGCTGTAATGATTTTGATGTATAAATATACGTATACTAAACCATAGCAGATGTCATGGTTATATAATATAAACGGCTGGTGATGTGGGATATTACAGGGGTGAAGATTTCTATTTGCGGTAGCTATGGGATGTTATTCGCTGCGTTCAGCCTCACCCATTAAAGTTGATAGTATAAGCACAGCCTGTGGCACCCTCTCCGATTGGAGAGGGTTTGTATGGCACTGCAAAGTGCACTGCCGTTAATGGGTGAGGCTCACAAAAAAGCCCCCCAATAATATTGAGAGGCTTTCAAATATTTATTATGCTTTAAACGCCCAACAGCAACCTCGCCGGGTCTTCCAGCAGTTGTTTTACGCGCACTAAAAAGCTAACCGACTCGCGGCCGTCAATAATACGGTGATCGTATGAAAGGGCCACGTACATCATCGGGCGTATAACTACCTGGCCATTGATGGCTACCGGGCGCTCAATAATATTGTGCATGCCCAATATAGCCGATTGCGGCGCATTGATGATAGGTGTAGACATCATGGAGCCGAATACACCGCCATTGGTAATGGTAAAGGTACCGCCGGTCATTTCTTCAATGGTCAGTTTGCTTTCGCGGGCTTTGCCGGCAAGCACTACCACTTCTTTTTCTATTTCAGCAAGGCTCATTTTATCGGCATTGCGTATAACCGGCACTACCAACCCTTTAGGGGCCGATACCGCTATCGAAATATCAGCATAGTCGCTGTATACTACTTCTTCGCCATCAATGCGGGCGCCAACAGCCGGCCACTCCGACAAGGCTACAGTAACCGCTTTGGTGAAGAATGACATAAAGCCTAAGCCCACGCCATGTTTCTCTTTAAATTTATCTTTGTACTTGCTGCGTATCTCCATTATCGGCGCCATATCAACCTCGTTAAAGGTGGTCAGCATGGCGGTTTCATTTTTAACGGCAACCAAACGCTTGGCTACCGTTTTGCGCAACGACGACATTTTTTCGCGGCGCTCGCTGCGGTCGCCTGTTTTGGCAGGAGCAGTAACAGCGGCAGTTGCAGCAGGTTTTGCCGCAGGGGCTGATGCAGCGGGTGACGGTACATTTTGCGCACCTAAAGCATCGCCTTTGGTGATACGGCCATCAACACCGGTGCCGCTAACGGCATTCGGGTCAACACCTTTTTCATTTAATATTTTTGCCGCGGCAGGCGATGGTGTGCCCGACGCGTAGGTTGTTCCTTTTGATGCCTCTGCAGCAGGGGCTGATGCAGCGGGAGCGGCCACCGGTGCAACCGGGGCGGCAGCAGCTGGTGCGCCTGCACCTGATATGCTGGCAACTACAGCGCCAATGGGCAAGGTATCGCCTTCTGCAGCTTGCGTTTTTAACGTGCCGGCCTTAGGTGCGGTCAGTTCAAAGGTGGCTTTGTCCGAATCCAGCTCAGCAATCACTTCGTCCATAGCTACCTGGTCGCCGTCTTTTTTAACCCAGTTGGAAAGTGTTACTTCAGTTATCGATTCGCCTACCGGCGGAACTTTCACGTCAACTGCTTCACCACCGCCTGTTGGTGCAGCAACAGGTGCCGCCGGGGCTGCTTCGGCCACAACAACAGGTGTAGACGGTGCCGACTCGTCAGCTTTAGTTTCTTCTTTTGTTGCTACAGGTGCGCTTTCTGCAACAGCAGCAGGTGCTGCCGCGGCGGTGCCGCCATCTTCAATACTGGCAACCAATGCGCCAATGGCCAGTGTATCGCCTTCTTTGGCTATAGTTTTTAAAGTTCCGGCTTGTTGTGCGGTAAGCTCAAAGGTTGCTTTATCTGATTCTAATTCGGCAATCACTTCATCCATAGCTACCTGGTCGCCGTCTTTTTTTATCCAGCTGGCCAAAGTAACTTCTGTAATTGATTCGCCTACCGGCGGAACTTTTATTTCTAAACTCATGTTATTCAGTTGTAATTTTTAGTCCATAATCTATGGTCAATAGTCCATAGTGTTTTCTGTTTTGGCTATGGTCCATTGACTATCGTCTATGGACTATCAACCTATCAATCAGCGCCGGCTTCGGCCATTTTTTTTGTTGTTTTGTCGATGGTTGCCTTAACCGCTTTGCTTCCGATAGTTTCAAACGCTTTGTTAATGATGTATAGCTGCTGCGCGGCATGCTGCTTAGCATAACCGGTGGCGGTGCTGCTACCCTCAATACGCGATATAATATCCAGCTTCACCACTTTATCGTTATGGAACTTGCGGCAAATGTATGGCCAGCCGCCCATGTTCTCCGGTTCTTCCTGTACCCAGATAAACTCTTTGGCCTTAGCATATTTTGCCTTCACCTTTAATATCTGGTGAACCGGGGTTGGGTATAATTGCTCAACGCGCACAATGGCCACGTCGGTACGTTTATCTACCTGTTGTTTTTCAAGCAGGTCATAATAAACCTTACCTGTAC
>JBDSIC010000407.1:0-13265 GCA_039918195.1 Mucilaginibacter sp. | reverse complement strand
ATTGCCAGCAATAAATTCTTTAAATATTTCATACGGTCAGACTATCTGTACAAAGATAACGCTGCACCTGTACTTTAGTATTAAATTTTCGTTACAATAAAATTTAAAAGGACTTGGGCGTGCAGGTGGTACGCGTTATTAATTTCAGGCTTAACGGCAGATCTGACTGGTTAGCCGAAAGCTGTATCAGCGAATCTGACTGCTTGGTCACCTTAAAAAAATCCTCGTACACACCTACCCTGAAACAGCTGCCGGGTTTTTTAAAACTGCCGTCGGCATTATAAAAAAAGCCTTTTAAATGCAGGGTATCATTGCTGCGCGAATAGCGGCCTTTCATGTATTCTGTCCACCGTCCCTTGCTCATGCAGCTATCGGCACCATAGTTTACATTGCTCACCGTATTAACAGTGATAGCAAAAGAATCGCAGTCAAAATTAAAGTGCGACAGCGAATAAGTGATCAGCTGTTTCCTCTCAGAAATACTATCCTGCTTCCACTCGCCCTGCAAATAGGCTTCGCCATTACCCTGTATGGCCGGGTTAAAGCTGCAGGCATAGAGAAGAAAGCTTAAAGGCAAAAACAGAAAAGCCTTTTTTAGCAGAAAGCTGAAAGGTAAAAGCCGAAAGGTTCTTTTGCTTATAAACATCGATTATAAAAAAAGTCCCTCTCCTTTGGAGAGGGATTTAGGGTGAGTCTTCCGGGACTCTTAATTATTTCAATCCGCCTATCATATCTTCGGGGCGTACCCATTGGTCAAATTGCTCATTGGTAAGCAGGCCAAGCCCTACGGCCGCCTCACGTAACGACAGGTTTTCCTTCAATGCCTTTTTGGCAATTTTGGCCGCGTTCTCATACCCAATATGCGGGTTTAAAGCGGTAACCAGCATCAGCGAGTTTTCCAGGTGCTTTTTGATACCCTCGTAATTTGGCTCGATACCTATAGCGCAATGATCATTGAACGATACGCAGGCATCGCCAATAAGCCTTGCCGATTGCAGGAAGTTTGCCGCCATAACCGGTTTAAATACATTCAGCTCGTAGTGGCCGTTTGATCCGGCTATCGAAATGGTAACATCATTACCCATTACCTGCGCGGCAACCATGGTAACCGCCTCGTTTTGGGTAGGGTTTACCTTGCCCGGCATAATGGATGACCCCGGCTCATTATCCGGTATATGTATTTCGCCGATGCCCGAGCGCGGGCCCGAGGCCAGCATACGGATGTCGTTCGCTATCTTCATTAACGATACGGCTATTTGTTTGAGCGCGCCGTGGCTTTCTACAATGGCATCGTGTGCGGCCAGCGCCTCAAATTTATTTTCGGCAGTTATGAAGGGCAGGTTGGTGAATTTGGCAATGTATTCGGCCACCTTTACATCATAACCTTTCGGGGTGTTAATGCCCGTACCCACGGCCGTGCCGCCCAAAGCCAGTTCGCTCAGGTGGTCGAAGGTGTTACGCAGGGCTTTGAGGCCGTGGTTAAGCTGCGATACGTAGCCCGAGAACTCCTGGCCCAAAGTAAGCGGTGTAGCATCCATTAGGTGGGTACGGCCAATTTTTACCACGGCTTTAAAAGCCTCTGATTTGGCCTTCAACGTGTCGCGTAGTTTCTCGATACCGGGGATGGTAACATCAATCAATATTTTGTACGCCGCGATGTGCATAGCGGTAGGGTAAGTATCGTTTGACGACTGCGACTTATTCACATCATCATTAGGGTGGATAAAGGTTGTACCATCGCCCAGCTTGTTGCCCTGCAGCACGTGCGACCGGTTAGCCACCACCTCGTTCACGTTCATGTTTGATTGCGTGCCCGAGCCTGTTTGCCATATCACCAGCGGGAACTCACTTTTTAATTTTCCTTCCAGTATCTCTTCGCACACCTGTGCTATCAGGTCGCGTTTTTCGGTAGTTAGTACGCCCAGGTCGGTGTTAGTGTAGGCGGCCGCTTTTTTTAGGTAGGCGAACGCGTCTATTATCTCTTTAGGCATGGATGCCTCCGGCCCAATTTTAAAGTTATTGCGAGAGCGCTCGGTTTGCGCCCCCCAGTATTTATCGGCAGGTACCTGTACCTCGCCCATGGTATCATGTTCTATTCTGAAACTCATAAGGGTTGTAATTATGTCTTTAACAGGCCCCTTGCGGGGCAGGGCAAAGTTAACCCTTATATAAGCACGGTAAAATAATATTTCAGAAATTTCTTTAGGGCGATTTTTCGCAGCCTGTTCCAAAGTGTTCATTTTTTAAACCGTGAACACCGTGAACACCCCGTGAGCACTTTGGAACACCCCCGTGAACATTTTGGAACATACCTGTGAACACTTTGGAACACTGCGGATTTTTGGCACCATTTATATGCCGGGTTAATTGTTAAAAGCTGGCACAATTCACAAAGAAATTTAATTGAGTCTGCAATGTGAGGGGGTTATATATCTTTCAGAAATTTCGTTGAGTATCATTCACCCAGTTTTGCAATGCTTTTAGCTTTTCACCATTCTCTTTAAACCATTGCAGGTTTTCGTCTTTAAATGTGCTCACACTGATGTATCGCGCAAAGGCCGGCATATTGTCTGATTTAGCAAGCTTATAAAAGTATTCTGTATAAAAATTCTTAAAAAAATCTTCTTTTGCCTTCTTTCCGGCCAGTTCACCGGCTACTTTGTAAATTGATTCCAACTGGCTTGCCAAGCCATCCATAGGCGACAATTTTTCGTCTATAACAGATGCTGCCCCCAATGATACCATCATTTCTTCGGCGCTATAGTCGGGGTCAGACTGACTTGACGGAACAACTACGTTGATCTTTTTATCACCCTCCTTGTTCACACCTGATTTGAGTAATGATTGCAGCATGGCAAAAGCCTTTGCCGCCCGTGCCGATTGCGGCTCTAACAACAAAAAACTGGTGGTGCACACAATGGTTTTTAACCTTTTATTCTGATAAAAATTAGCCATAGCGTACAACCATTGGCTGCCCGGGTGTTTGTCATCTATCCTGATAGCTGCTATTGCACACTCTTCAGCTTCGGTAAAACGTTTGGTACGCAAATAGGCTACGCCCAAATTATACCTTAAACGTGCATAACCCGCATTCACCGCTATGCCCTTTTTGTACGCTTCAATAGCCTTTTCAGTCTGGCCCGCGTCATCATAAATGTTGCCGAGCATTTCGTACGACTCAAATTTATACTTCCCGGCGTTTATCAGCTTTTCGGCAAGTGGTATTGCCTCAATCCCTTTTCGTAATGAGTATAATGAAAAAGCTTTCTCGTAGACCGCCGTCAGGTTATCCGGATCAATTTTTATGGCGTCATCATATTTAGCTATCGCTTCGTCATACTTGCCTTCGTCATGCAACTTAATCCCTTCTGCTATAAGTTCTTTCGGCGTTCTGGTATCCTGCGCCCGGGTTACAGATGCGGTTAATATAATAAACAGGCAGGTTAGTGCTGTGCGATAAAGGTTTTTCATAACCTAAATGTAAGTTGAAATATGTTAACTGACAAATTGTTTAAAAAGCTGGTAGCGCGCCGTGTTACCCCAATGTTAATAACATTTAAAAACATTTGCGCGTTACATCATGTATAATTTCTATTTTTCGCCTTCGTTTTATTGATGCATATTTAACTTACATATACCCGTGTTTAAAAACATTTTTACGCTGCCCGCCATACTGCTTTTATTTGTTTCCTGCTCCTCATCTGATAAGGAAAAAGCCACTTCTCAAGACGGCAAAAAGATCAACTTCGACACCACCGCCCTTTTAAAGTACAACCCTAAGGATGAGGACAAACAGATAGATGCCTTTATGCAGAAGCTGCACAAAACACGCGGCTTTAACGGCAATGTGCTGGTAGCAAAAAAAGGGAAGATCATCTATGAAAAAGCCATAGGCTGGGCCAACTACCTCATTCGCGACAGTCTTGACCTCAACTCGCAATTCGAACTGGCATCGGTATCAAAAACCATGACGGGCACCGCCATTTTAATGCTGATGGAACAGGGCAAACTAAAACTCGACCAGGATGTAAAAGCCTTTTTCCCGAATTTCCCGTATGATGGGGTGACCATCCGCCTGCTGTTAACCCACCGCTCGGGCATGATGAACTATGTTTATTTTGTCGACGGCCTGTACCGTTCGCAGCACCTTAACCAAAAGAAAGGCATCAGCAATAAGGAAGTAATGGACCTGATAGCCCAGTACAAACCCAACCCATTCAACAAGCCCGACAAAAGGTTCCTGTATAATAATTCTAACTATATGGTGCTGGGTGCCATCATCGAGAAGATAACCGGCAAACCTTACGCCGATTACATGAAGGAAACGATATTTAAGCCGGCAGGGATGTCGCACACGGCGGTATACTCAAAGGCTGTATATGATAAAATTCCTGTAGATGTAATGGGGCACGACAGGGGCCAGTGGCGCTACTCGGTAGTGCAAAACTTTTTAGACGGCCCGGTGGGCGACAAAGGTATATACAGCACCGTGGCCGACCTGTTTTTATTCGACCGCGCCATGCGGGCCGGCATGTTCCTGAAACAGGTAACCCAGGATTCGGCTTACAAGGCGCATAACCCGCTGCTGCGCGGGCATTTCAGCTACGGCTACGGCTGGCGCACCTTTGACGCGCCCGGTCAGAAAGTGGTTTACCATACCGGCTGGTGGCACGGCTTCAGGCACATTTATTTACGCGACCTGAAAAACGATGTGACCATTGTATTGTTATCAAACTTAGTAAACGGCAGCCTGTTACAATTAGACGACCTGTTTAAAATAACCGGTATGCCTATAGTACGCAAAAACGCCTATAACGGGACAGGGGACGCGGCGGAGGATTAAGCCAGATGTGCAAATTTGCTGATATGCAGATGTGCAGATGAATAAAGCGGCCTTGTGCGCATGGCTCCCCTCTTGAGAGGGGCAGGGGTGTGTTAACCGTACTGCTATAATTAACTATAAAAATTTCACTGCCAATAAATGGCGGAGATAGGGGGTAATATGTTCGATAAAATAATGGAAGCCCAGCAAAAGGCTGGCGAAGTAAAAACACGGTTAGATGCCATCACCGTAACCGGCACTGCCGAGGGCGGCAAGATCAGCGTTACCGCAAATGGCAACAAGGTGCTTCAATCGGTAAATATTGACGAAGCCTTTTATAAAGAGGCCGACAAAGAAGAACTGGAAGAACTGCTTTTAGTAGCTGTTAATAAAGCGCTTGAACAAGCCGATAACGTAAGCCAAAGCGAAATGGCGGCCATGACGAAGGATATGTTTGGTGGTTTGGGCGGGCTGTTTGGTAAGTAAGTAAATAACACTAACTATCGGATTAACTGAATTTTGTTTGGTAATTTAGTCCTGCCAAATAAATCACATGAAAGAGTCTTTCAAATACAAATATGATGACCTGTTTAATCCTGTTTTAACCGCTTTACATAAGCTTGGTGGTTCAGGTTCAGTTGATGAAATTGAAGAGCAAACGGCAACTTTGCTTAAATTAACAGATGAGCAGGTTAGTGAAATACATCGTGGAAATACAAGTAAATTTAACTATAGGCTTGCATGGACAAGAAACTATTTGAAACGCTATGGACTTATAGAAAACTCGTCTCGCGGGGTGTGGTCACTAACAGAACAAGGTTTAGTTACGACTTCAGTCGATAAAGAAGTTGTAAAAAGAAAGGTTGTTAGTGAAGATAGACAGCTAAGATTAAAACAAAATACTCAAACTAACGAAGTAATAGAAGATTCATTCGAAGATGAAGAGATACAAAAATACTCATGGCAAGAGCAACTTATAGAGAATTTACAATCAATTGAGCCGGCAGCTTTTGAAAGGCTTTGTCAAAGATTATTGAGAGAATTAGGCTTTCAAAATGTAGAAGTTACGGGAAAGACTAATGATGGTGGTATAGACGGCAAGGGTCTTCTAAAAATAGGTGGAGTATTATCGTTTCATGTTATTTTTCAGGCTAAAAGGTATAAAGGAAGTGTGTCATCTTCAATAGTACGCGATTTTAGAGGTGCTATGGTGGGTAGAGCAGATAAAGGATTAATTATTACAACAGGAACATTTACTAGAGAGGCGAAGAAAGAAGCCCAAAGAGATGGTACCCCACCAATAGATTTAATGGATGGAAATGATTTAGCTGAAAAATTGAAAGAACTAAAGCTTGGCTTAGATATTATCCTTGTTGAAAAGGTAATTATAAAAAAAGAATGGTTTAACACTCTGTAAAGCCGCCTTTAAAACAACTCCACCAACCGTTCCAAAGCCATACCCCGCGATCCTTTTATCAATATCGTTGAGTTACGGATGGGTTCGTTCTGCAAAGCAACGATAGCCTCTTCGGCCGTTTGATAAAATTTGCCGGAACCGCTGAACGCTGAACTTTGATCGAGGAAATCCTTACCAATAAATATGCGCTCATCTACATTGGCCTCAAACGCCTTTGCAATAACAGCCAAATGCTCGGCCGGCGACTCATCGCCCAGCTCAAACATATCACCCAAAATAAGCACTTTGCGGTCGGCGGTTATCTTATCCAAATTATCAATGGCCACCAGCATACTGCTTGGGTTGGCATTGTAGTAATCGCATATCAGCGTATTGGTAGCGGTTTGCACAATTTGCGACCGGTTGTTTTTAGGCTGATAACCCTCGATGCCTTGGTTCACCTGTTCGGGCGAAAGGCCGAGATATATCCCGATGGCTATGGCCGCTAAAATATTGTCCAGATTATAAACACCGGTCAGTTGCGACTTTACAAAATAGGTATCAGCCGAATCCTTTTGCTGCCAGGCTAAAACCAACTGGGGCGAGTTCTCAATAAGTCGCCCGGTAACCAAATTATTTGCCGATTGTGTACCATAATAAACTACCCTTTGCAGCGAACGCGCGCCTGCCATTTGCAGCAGCGTATTATCATCACTATTGATGAATGCTACGCCATCGGGTTTCTCAAAATCGTCCCTTTCTTCCTGTAGGGTTCCTGCTGCCGATGGGAGGTTAGCCAAATAATCGTATAATTCGCCTTTGGCCTTTTTAACACCTTCTACACCGCCAAACCCTTCCAAATGCGCCTTGCCTACATTGGTTATCAATCCATGTGTGGGCCAGGCAATGCTACACAAAAAGTCAATTTCCATTTGGTGGTTGGCACCCATTTCAATTACGGCAGCCTCGTGGCTTTCATCAATGGTGAGTATAGTAAGCGGCACCCCGATGTGGTTATTAAGGTTGCCCTGCGTGGCCTGTGTTATATAACGCTGTGATAATACAGCATTGATGAGTTCTTTAGTAGTAGTTTTACCGTTGGTGCCGGTAAGGCCAATAACCGGAATATCCAACTGCTTGCGGTGGTAACGGGCAAGGTCCTGCAAGGCGCCGAGGACATCCTCCACTAATATATATTGCTCGCCCAGCCTGTATTTGGCATCATCAATAACGGCGTATGCCGCGCCTGCCTGTATAGCCTGCTGCGCGAAGGTGTTAGCATCAAACTTATCGCCCTTTAAGGCAAAAAACATACTGCCCGGGGCTATCCGGCGGGTATCGGTGCTGATAACCGGGTGTTGTAAATAGATGTCGTAGAGTTTGTCGGTTGTCATGTTAAATATCAATTATTTCCGTCATCCCGTCCCGATAGTTATCGGGATTGTTTCGGGATCTCAGTGAATCGTTTAGCTTATCCTTTGAGATGCTGAAACAAGTTCAGCATGACATTGTGTGTTATAGTGGCTCAGTATATGTAGAGATTGCTTCGTACCTCGCAATGACGTTTTTTTATATTGCCTCACCTAAATCCTCTCCAAAGGAGAGGACATAAAAATATCTTTCTTAAAGTCTCCCCTACTGGGTAGATCCGATAGCTATCGGATTAGAGGGGGCTCTCCTAATGCGCCTCCAGCCAATTCAGCCCGCTGCCAATTTCCACCACAATCGGCACTTCCGTTTTAATGGCGTTTTTCATATGGTGCATAATTACGGGTTTTACCAATTCCACTTCGTGGTGCGGCACATCAAATACCAGCTCATCATGCACCTGCATGGTCATTTTGCCTTCAAATTTCTGTGCCTTAAACTCGTTGTGGATATTGATCATGGCTATCTTTATCATATCCGCCGCCGAGCCTTGAATCGGCGCGTTGATGGCATTTCGCTCGGCAAAACCGCGTACGGTTTGGTTGGCCGAGTTTATGTCGCGCAGGTAGCGCCTGCGGCCCATCAGTGTGGTTACGTAACCGTTCTCGCGGGCAAAGTTCATGGTATCGCCCATGTACCTTTTTATGCCGGGGAACTGCGCGAAATACTGCTCAATAATATCCGCCGCTTCCTTGCGCGGTATGCCTAAATTTTGCGATAAACCAAAAGCCGACTGCCCGTAAATGATACCAAAGTTAACCGCCTTGGCATTGCGGCGCTGCGTACTGTCAACATCGCCTACGGCTACGCCGTACACGTTGGCCGCCGTTGCTGTGTGTATGTCAATACCATCCACAAAGGCCTGCATCATGTTCTCGTCGCGGCTTATCTCGGCAATAATGCGCAGCTCTATCTGCGAATAATCCGCCGAAATAATGGTGTGGCCTTCATCTCTGGGGATAAAGGCCTTGCGCACCTCACGACCACGCTCGGTACGAATGGGTATATTTTGCAGGTTGGGGTTTTGCGAGCTTAAACGCCCGGTAGCCGCCACCGCCTGGTTGTAGGAGGTATGCACGCGGCCCGTTTTGGGGTTCACCATTTGCGGCAGCGCGTCAACATAAGTTGATTTTAGTTTTTGCAGCTGGCGAAAATCCAATATATCCCTCACGATATCGCTTTTAGCGGCAAGCGACAGCAGCACATCCTCACCGGTTTGGTATTGGCCGGTCTTGGTTTTTTTGGCTTTGGGGTCAAGCAGCAATTTTTCAAACAACACCTCGCCCAGTTGTTTTGGCGATGATATATTGAAGCGTACACCGGCCTTTTCAAACACAACTTTTTCCAGTTTCACTAAGTCTGTTTCCAGCACTTTAGAAAATTCGTTCAGCGTGTTATGGTCAATGCGCACGCCTTCATATTCCATATCTGCCAGTACATATACCAGCGGGTGCTCTATCTCATTTAATAATTTTTCGGCTTCGGCCTCTTTTACCTTTGGCTCGAAAACGGTTTTCAGCTGCAGGGTAACGTCGGCATCTTCGGCGGCATAGTCCTTTATCTTTTCTATCTCTACATCGCGCATATTTCCCTGGTTCTTTCCTTTGGGACCTATCAGCGCGGTGATAGAAACCGGCGTGTAGTTCAGGTAATTTTCTGACAGGATATCCATACTATGACGGGTATCCGGGTCGAGCACATAATGCGCCAGCATGGTATCAAACAGGTTGCCTTTTACCTCAACGCCGTACCATTTCAGTATCATCACATCAAACTTGATGTTTTGCCCTGTTTTACCGATCGCGGGATTTTCCAGCACTTCCTTAAACTCCGCCATCAAAACTTTCGCTTCCGCCTCGCTATGCGGCACAGGTACATACCAGGCCTCAAATGCCTTTACCGCGAACGACAGGCCCACCAACTCGCAATGGTTGGCATCCGTTCCGGTGGTTTCAGTATCAAAACAAATATCTTTTTGCTGCTTTAACAGGGCTATCAGTTCCGCACGTTTTTCAACCGTATCAGCCAAATAATATTGGTGCTCTACATTATTGATGTTGCGGGCCTCAACCGGTGTTTCCGGCTCCATAATATCGCTCACATTTACCGTCAGGCTGGTGTAGCCGGCATTTACCGGGTTACCAAACAGGTCGGTTTGCACCGCCGAGGCTTTCATTTCGGTGATGCTGAACTCGTCGCCGAACACGCGTTTACCCAATGTGCGGAACTCCAGTTCGGCAAATAACGGCTCTAACAGGTCCTTACTTGGTGCGCATATCTCTAAGCCTTCTTCATCCAGTTCAACGGGTACGTCCAGTATAATAGTGGCCAGTTTTTTTGATAGTAAACCCTGCTGGGCATATTGTATCACATTTTCCTGCAGCTTGCCTTTTAGTTCGTGGGCGTTGGCAATAATGTTTTCCATCGAGCCGTAGGTTTTAATCAGCGACTTGGCGGTTTTTTCACCCACGCCGGGTATACCGGGGATGTTATCTACCGCATCGCCCCACAGGCCTAAAATATCTATTACCTGCTCTACACGCTCTATTTCCCATTTGGCAAGCACCTCCTTCACGCCCAATATTTCCATATCGTTGCCCATGCGGGCGGGCTTATATATACGGATGTTATCAGATACCAGCTGCGCGAAATCCTTATCGGGGGTCATGCAATATACCTGGTAGCCTTTTAGTTCGGCCTTTTTAGCAAGGGTGCCGATGATATCATCAGCTTCGTAACCATCAGATGTGATCACCGGGATATTAAAGCCCAGTATCACCTTTACCACGTACGGCAAGGCCGCCGAAAGATCTTCGGGCATGGCCTGGCGATGTGCCTTGTAGGCCTCGTAATCGGTATGGCGTTCGGTTGGCGCGTCGGTGTCAAATACTACAGCCATGTGCGTTGGCTTTTCTTTACGCAGCACTTCAAGCAGGGTATTGGTGAAACCCATTACTGCCGAAGTATTTACACCCCCCGAAGTAAAGCGCGGGTTTTTGCTCAGCGCGAAATGTGCCCGGTAAATAAGGGCCATGCCATCCAAAAGAAAGAGTTTTTTCATTAGAATTTTGTTTTTGATCTCACCGATAGAAGATGATCTCACTGATTTCAAAAGTACAATTTATGTTAGGCTAATCACAGAAAAGGTGAAATCATTTAGAAGTGGTATCTCGCTTTTTTACTCACCCTGTCTTCAATCGTTCGACATCCCTCTCTACTTCGTAAAGAAGGAATTTTTCTTTTTTTACTAAGCGGCATAAAGGGGGATTGAATTTCTAATCCCTCTTTACGCAGTAGAGAGGGTGGCAAGTGCAGCGATGTCGGGTGAGTCACCCTTGCGAAATCTTACTTAAACGAACAGCTATTCAAATGATCATTTACCATACCGGTGGCCTGCATGTAGGCATAGCATATCGTGGTGCCGAAAAACTTGAAGCCACGCTTTTTCATATCCTTACTTATCGCGTCAGATTCGGGCGTGCTTACAGGTGCGCCGCTTACGGGGTGATTGATAATGGGCTTGCCGCCGGGCATAAAGCTGTACAGGTATTTATCAAACGAGCCAAATTCCTTTTGTATTTCCATAAACAGTTTGGCGTTATTTATGGCCGATTTTATCTTTAGCCGGTTGCGGATGATACCGGTGTCCTGCATCAGTCGTTCTTCGTCCTTTTCAGTAAATGCCGCTACTTTTTGTACATCAAAATTGGCGAAAGCCTTGCGGTAACCTTCGCGGCGGCGCAGTATGGTAATCCAGCTCAGGCCCGCTTGTGCCGATTCGAGCACCAGGAATTCAAAGAATACTTTATCGTCATGCACCTCTTTGCCCCACTCTTGGTCATGGTATTTGATGTACAGTTCGTCGGTACCGGGCCAGGCGCAGCGTTTTAGGGGTTTGCTATCGGTTGCCATAACTTTATCGTACTACGCGTCCTTTCCACAGGTATTTGCGGGTATTACCCATCAGGCCGATATAAATTAAGTAAATAGTATGCAGCGGCGAAACGATGAGCAGCAGCCAAACCAGTTTGGGCCGGCCCAAAAACGCGTTAACCTGCACCAAAAAGGTGGCTTCGAATAGTGTTTTCAATATAAACTGGGTTAAAAACAACTGGAAAAAGTATACATCGTAAAAGCCCAGCAGCGCGTTTACCAGCAGCGACACGTTGAACATCCACATACATACCGCCAGCGCCACCACCTTTTTATCCTTATACCGTGTCGACTTAGATGCCCAGCGGCGGCGCTGCTGCAAAAATTCGGCGATGTTATGCTTGGCGTGAGTGTAAACAATGGCATTGCGGCTTTTTAAAAAGCCTATCTGGCCGGGGTATATGGCGGCTACCTTTTGCAGCAGCAACTCATCATCGCCCGATGCCAGGTCGTCGATACCCTTAAAACCGCCTACTTCGTAAAATATATCCTTGCGATAGGCAAAGTTGGCCCCGTTGCAGGTTGATGCCCGCCCGTTACCAATAAACGATGCGCCAATGCCTATCAAAAATGAAAATTCCAGCGTTTGCAAACGTTCAAAAAGCGAGCGCTCTTCAAAATACGTTACCGGCGAGGATATCATGATAGGCCCTTCGGTTTCGTAATAGTTTACGATGGTCGACAGCCATTTAGTGCCCATGCGACAATCCGCGTCGGTAGCCACCATCAACTCACCTTCCGACATACCTATGGCCTCGGCAATGGCTTTCTTTTTGTATGAGTTTAAGGCCTCGCCTGCCTGCATCCGGTGCAGCTTAACACCCTGCGGGGCATAGCTGCTGATAATTTCGGCGGTGCGGTCTGTCGAGTGATCGTCAACAATAATTATTTCGGTTAAATGTTTGGGGTAATCCTGCGCCAGTATATCCTCAATGGTAAGGTGTATGCCGGCTTCTTCGTTACGGGCAGCTATCAGTACCGTAACCCGCGTGGTAAAAACAGCCGACGTAAGTTTAGGGCGCCTTAAATTGGCCCAGCCTTTTAAAAAGTACAGCACCACAACAAGGTAAAACCCTGTCAGAAAAAGCGAGATAAAACTATGCGTTGCGATCAAAAAATTTCAGTTTAAAAACAAAAAAACAGCCTATAACGGCAGGGATAACTAAATTAATAAGCCATATCAATGATACGCAAACCACTACCGCTATTTGCTGATCGGTAACACTGGCAAAAAGCGTCGCGGCGGTAAAGCTGCGCACCCCAATGTCAAAAATATCCAGCGACGGCAGGGCCGATTGTATGATGAGGAAGGTAAATACCATCATGGCTATGCTTAGCATGGGTATTTGCGGCAGCAGTAAATGTATCAGCAGGTAATACTGCATGGTAAACACCATAAACCGGGTTAACGAGTACCAAAAAATAGTTAACAGCTCGGTGGTGTGGTAGCGGTCCATAATACCGAAGAACTTGCTGTACTTTTTAATGTAAGCTACTCTTTTCAACATCTTTACCATTAAGCTGATGTTGAAGTAAAACAGCGTAAGTAAAAACAGGAAGGCCAAAACAAACACCACTATACAGGCAAAATACAAGCCGTTGATGTATTGCATTTTAAAGTTGTAGATGAACCATAAAGCGCCTATAAGGCCTAAAATATTGGTCACCAGGTTTTGGCCTAAGCCT
>JBDSIC010000406.1:0-7176 GCA_039918195.1 Mucilaginibacter sp. | reverse complement strand
ATGCTTCGATACAGGCACGTTTAAAGGCCGAGAACGAGGCTAAACAAGCCCGTGCCGAAGCAGAGGTAATTAAAGCAAAAGCTGATGGTGAGGCTACCGCCACGCTGGTAAGGGCACGCGCCGAAGCCGAGGCCAACCGCTTAAGACAGCAAAGCCTAACGCCGCTGCTGGTGCAATTAAGGCTGGTTGATAAATGGAACGGGCAATTGCCTACGTACGGTACCGTACCGCAGATATTTAGAGATATTAGTAAGGAGAAATAGGATACCCTTATTTTAAGCTAAAATTAACAGGAAACCACGGGCTAAATCAGTCTTGTGGTTTTCTTTTATGTACAGGTCTGTCAGGGATCAACACGTATGATTTTTTCTTGCAGGCAGTGCATTTAAACCTTTTCAGCGGCATAAAAAACAATAAGTTTTTCACCAGAAAGCCACGCTTTACCCGCGATTCGAGCATGCCTGCATCGCATTTTAAACACTTTTTGGTAGTTTGAATGAATTGCATAAGATTAAATTTCGGTTAGGGATTGGTGTTTAATCGGGTACAATATAATAATATTTGAACTTAATATTTGCTAAATCAATTTCTGGAAATAATAATTGAGTTCTGCCATCAAGCCGTTTGCAAAATATAAGGTTAGTAAACAATTTGCAGTTTTTATGGTATATATTATGTATGAAAGCTACGGTAAAAGATGGCAATGTAGAGTATCATTACGAGATCACGCCGCATAACGGGCAGTTTGATATAGTTTATGCCGGTAATGTGGTAGGGGTAATACGAAAAATTGGCAGCTGGCAGCAAACATCAGGCGCGGCTTTAGCGTCGGGGATATTCAGGCAATTGGTATTGTATATCGAAGCTTATTTTGATTGAAGCACCCATGAAAAGAGTTTTTATTATAGTTGCCATCTTATTACTGGTTGTATGTCAGGCTAAAGCCCAGCATAGTTTTTCGGTAGCCGGGTTTAATGATAAATTGGGTAAGATAGACACCTTGTGCGACAAGGTTTACGCGGTAAATGTCATCAGCGATACACTTACCATATTGGCTATGGGCGGGTATCCGCCACGGCAGAAATACAATATTGCGGCAAAAGGCGATAAAGTGAATATGGATTTTACTGCTATAAAAGGAAAGCGCGTATGCATTATAGGCCCGTTTGTAAAGTACAAGGGTAAACCACAGGTTACAGCCACGCGGGCCATCCAGTTTGTAGTTGACACCCTGCCCCATCCGGACAGGTAATAACTAAGCTATTGATTCGGCACTAACAGCCGGTTTGTATGAAGATACGTGGCTGGTTTTTATACTTAAAACAAAGGTTTTTCCAACGCTTATTTTAACCGTTTTTTCCTGCAGGATAGACTTGATCACCTCGTCAGCTTTAAGCGCTTCAAACAGGTCGCGCGCAACAGCCGAGCCGCCAATGTTGTTGGTTACTTTACCATTATCCATAGTTATACTAAAGGTATAACCTGATTTTCCACGGTCACCTGCCGATTCAAAATCTTGTATATTCAGCTTAAAGCTCTGCTCAGCTGTAAGACTTTTTTTCAAGTGTAAACGAATAACCGGAATGTATTTTTTCCAGGTAGTTAAATATTGTCTCTCTTCCATTGTAGCTGGTAAAGGTATTATTTAAAGATGATTAATTTGTTAAAATTACCTAATTTAATTGCCTGCAAGGGTTAAATACAGGTATCAACAGGTTAATTTATTTAGTAATTAAGCTGTAATATGAGTAAAAAAAGGTGATAACAAAAACATTATCATCGCTATAATGTAATTATACTTGCTATTTTTGCTGTTGAAATAATCCAAACAATTTGGTAATTATTTTCTTTTATCAACCATCAAGTTATTACTATGCCTACTCATTTGTTTAATGTTTTTTTTGATGCGCTGGATGGCTCGACACTTGCCGGCCCGGTAACTATGGATAAGGATGAATACCTGTTTGTGAATAAAAACAGCTTGCTGGACGTATATTTTAACCTCAAAAAAGGGGATGATGGCTGGTACCTTTCGGGCGGGCCTGCAACACACGGCACACCCCAGCAATATGTAGAGGCCGTAGGGGCCGAAATAGATAAATTCCGCGAGAAAAAATAGCGTTACAATCCGCTTCTACACTTAACCCACAAGCATGACTTTTTTTATTGCTGCGTTGCTGATAGCGCTTGCCGCTTATTTCTTTTTTCGCAAACGCAAGCTGGATGCTGTGGCAGTTGCCGTCCCGCTGACGGAGTACAGGTCGCTTTTAAACGAGCATGTTGCTTACTACCGTAAACTGGATGATGCCGGTAAGGCCCGGTTTGTGCAATTGGTACAGGAGTTTTTAGATGGTGTGCATATTGAGGGGGTAGGAACCGAAGTAGCCGAAATAGACCGTACGCTGATAGCTTCCAGTGCGGTAATACCTGTTTTTGGCTTTCCCGAATGGCGGTATAAAAACCTCACCAATATTATACTTTACCCCGATACGTTTAATGGCGAGTTTGAGTTTGAAGGCGGCAGCCGTAATATATTGGGCATGGTAGGTTCGGGTTATATGAACGGGCAGATGCTGCTGAGCAGGGCTGCTCTTACCCGTGTGTTTGCCGCAAACAACGGTAAAGAAAATACCGCCATACACGAGTTTGTGCACCTGCTTGACAAAGCCGACGGCGCCACGGATGGCGTTCCCGAATATTTAATGGCACACGAATACGCCTTGCCCTGGCTGCAAATGATGCACCAGGAAATGCAGCGTATTGAACAGGGAAGATCAGACATTAACCCCTACGCGCTAACCAACGAAGCTGAATTTTTAGCCGTAGCGGCCGAATATTTTTTTGAAAAGCCCGAGCAGTTTAAAGATAAGCACCCTGAGTTGTACCAACAGCTTAGCCTGATATTTGGGCAAAACCCGGCAGGGGAGCCTGCCGACGTTTCAAGCGTTGATGCTTAACTATTTTAATTTCAGCGTAGACGCTGAAATTGGTTTTAGAGAAATATATCCGGGTATAACCTTGCCGCTTTCAATATAAAATTCATCGAATCAGTCACCCAAATTTCACCATTCATCACTTTTTGCAATACCTGTGGGGCGGGCATGGTAATTACCTGTATATTCTCGGTAGTGTCTGTTTGTTGGGTTGAGTTAAATTCGGCATCAAATAAAATGAAGCCGTAGGTTACCTGCCGCAGTTTGGTAGGGTTGATGGCTATTTTACCGAGCGATACCAGGCGTTCTGCTGATGCTTTAATGCCGGTTTCTTCTTCCAGTTCATTCAGCGCGGATTGTATAACGGAATTGTCTTTTTGTTGCATGCCACCCGGCAGTTCCAGTAATATTTCGCCCAGTCCGTGCTTGTATTGCCTAACCAATACCACCTCGTGGTCAGGAGTGAGAGCCAGCACCTGCACCACATCACCCAAAAGCGAAAAGTAGTAATCGTCAACAATATACCCTTCTGCCAGTTGCACCGTTTGCCGCAGCACAGGGAACCACGGGCTTGGCGACACATCTTCTTCCTTCAGTACCGTCCATTTTTTTATATCGTTTGCGGATGTCATGCGCTGAATATAGTAGAAATGTGTTTAATGGTGCTTATTTAAGCAGCGATAATTTCAAAAACCCCAAGTTTATCTTGTCTTCCTCCAAATCATCAGCCGGCACGAGCGCCAGTTTAAACTGCTCTTTTTGGGTGGAGGGGAGAATATCTTTGATCAGGTACAACTCATCAACATCAATCCCATACCTGTCATCAATATGCGAAGTAGCATTTTTGAAATGGTTTTGCTTGAAAAATAAGGTTTCTCTTGCTTTCTTAAAAGCCTCCGCACGGTTACCTGCAACGGTTAGTATCGTATAATGCTGCTCTTCAAACCTATGTTTTTGGTATCCGCCAAGATTAATAAAGAATAACTTTTTGTTCACAGCATCAGGCACAGCTATATCCGTCGGTACAACCATAACCCGGTAGCCATCCACCACCTTCACCTCGCGCCAGGCATCAATATGTATCCTGCCTTTTGCTTCCGGCCAAAAATCATTTATTGCTTGGATAAGCGATTTAAGCGAGGCGGCTATCCCAAAGAAAAAATCGTGCTGCTCCACATGCCTTCCCGGGGCCCTTGAACCTAACAGGATCATGAATAGCTTGGGTGTTGGCTCGTTATTGGTCATAGTTAAACAATCTTTTACTTCCCTCCCTCGGGAGGGGTGCGGCTGCCGGCGCAGTGGCGGGGAGGGGTTTGTCATGTTTGCGAAACCCCTTCCTGCACCTTCCCAAGGGAAGGAATCGCACAGCCCCTCCGTTTTTTTTATTTTCCGGCGGGATTTCTCACTTGCAAAACCCTTGTACCACCTTCAGCAGCTACAAGGCAGCTCAATACACCATTTTTAAAAGCCCCCGTATCCATATCTATCCGGTTAGGGCGAAACTCCGGCTCATCTACAATAACATGGCCATGCACTACTATAAAACCCCAGTCCTTGCCCGATTCAAGGAAAGGATCGCGTATCCACATCAGGTCGCGTTCTTCCTGCGCTTGCAATGGTTTTTCGAGGTTAAGGCCGGCATGTACAAACAAGTAGCCTTTCCACCTGAACACCAGCCGCAGGTTACGCAAAAACTCATGGTGTGCCGCGGGTATCGCTTCCTTAAACTCATCGCGCAGTTGTAACCAATCGTAATCCTCGTGCTCTTCGGTGATGGGCAATCCGTAGCTTTGCATCAATTGTAACCCGCCGTATTTAAGCATAGAAGCGCCATATGATGCAGGGTCTACTAAAAAATCTATCATCCTGTCTTCGTGGTTCCCTTTCAGGAAAACGCGGCTGATACCGTCAGCTTGCTTTGCCGCTTGCAGGTAGTCAATTATTCCCGCCGAGTGCGGCCCACGGTCCACGTAATCGCCCAGATAACAAATAACGGGATGTTCCGGCTGCATGGCTTCTATATCCTTTTTGATAAGGGTTTCCATCGCCATCAGCAGGTCAAGCTGGCCATGGGTATCGGCAACCGCGTAAACTACGGTCGCGGTAGCTGCTTCGGGGCTTGGGTAGTTGGTAACATCAATCATTGTCGCAAATAAAGATAAATAAAAAAGCCTTTCTAATTTAGAAAGGCCTGTGCTCCCGACGAGATTCGAACTCATATCAATGGTACCGGAAACCATCATTCTATCCGTTGAACTACGGAAGCATGGCGCAAAGATATAATAATCCCTGTTTTATTTAAAGAGCACGCTATCTTACTTCCTGTTTTTTTCAGCGGGGATAAATTCATTCATCACAGCATCCCTTATCAATGCCGGCGGCAACAAGCCCTGCGACAGGATAAAATCATGAAAGTGCAGCGCGCTGAATTTGTTGCCTAAAGCCTTTTCGGCATCAGCACGTAAGGCTATCATTTTGGTAAACCCGTAAAAATAACTGTTGGCCTGGCCGGGTGCGCGGTGGGTATAACGCTCCACTTCCTGCGCTGCCATAGCATGTGATTGTACCACGTCCTTCATCAGTATGTCCATAGCATACTCGGGCGTAACGGTGCCGGCTTGCAGCTCGGGGTCTAAAAACGCGCGTGCGGCGCGCAGCAGGCGGTAATCAAGCGATACCAGCTGCCCCTCAAGCGGCATGTAGGGTTTGGTGATATATTCGGCGTATAAGCCCCAGCCTTCGGCATTGGTAGAGTTAAAGGCATACAGCGACCGTGCGCTCGAAACACCTTCTTCTACCATCTTGTCAAACTGCAGTTCGTGGCCGGGCCTCGCCTCGTGCGCCACCAACGTCCAGGTTGCTGCTACAAAGGTAAAGTCGTCGTACCTGTCGGCCTTTTCGCCCGGTGCGGGCGGCATATTCAGCGGTAATACAAACACGCCGCGCTGGCCGGTATTGTTTAAAAACGGCGGCGGTACCATGTGCGGGGCAGGTGCCTGTGCGGTTTCGGCCTCGGTAGCCAGCCTGATAATGGCCGGGCGGGCGGGTAAGGTAACCAGTTGGTGCGCCTTTATAATTTCCTCAATGCTTTTTAACGTACGGGCATATACAGGCATTATCGAATCGCCAATAATTTGTTCTTTTTTCAGTTCGCGCACCACGTCACGATAATCTGCGGATGGCAGGTTGCGGTTTTTTGCTATCTGCGCCGCTATATCCGTCATTTCATTCTGAATGTCAGTGAACATAACATGGGCCTTTTTTGCCACTTCGGCAGGGGGGATGTCAATGCCATAATTTTCTAATGCCATCGCATACTCTTCGGGTTGCAGGCGGAAATCGGTGCGGCCTTTTACCACCACGTTGTCGCGCGTCCATTGATTGTATTCAGCAACTTGTTTTTTCAGCAAGGCATAAGCTTCTTCCCAACCGGTAAGCTTGTATTTTTTAAATAGTTCTTCAATGCCGGCAATAACGCTTTCATTACGTCCCAATTCTTTTTCCATGAAATCCTTAGAGGGGTAGATCATATTTTTACCGGCTATTTGCTCAGCAACACGCTCCTGCATAATGGCAGTAAGCGGCTTGTAGCCTTTATCCAGCCCGGTATATTTCTTTAGGCGGATAACGGCAGCATTACGGCGTTCGCCGGCAGTTTGGTCGTCAAGTAAAATTTCAAGTCCGCCATAAACACCGGTAGCGGCATTATTGAAGGGTACCTTACGGGCCATGGCAAAATCCTGGCCGCGGAAACCAAGTTTCAGGCTGTTTATCAGTATGTTCAGGTCCTGCTTTACGTGGATGTCTGTTTCTGTTTTAAGGGCGGCCTGGAATGTAGCAACCAGTGCCTCCTCATCTTTACGCTGCGCCTTTTGGCTGGCTAATGTAGGCACCGATATCAGCGTATCGTACTGCGCCAAGCCTTGCGACGATCCATATTCCGGAGAATATTTTTTGTCCGACTCGATCAGCATATTGGTGTACTTATCTGATGTGGCTACCCAGGCTTTGCTGTGCTGGGCAGGTTGGGTTTGTGCCTGTATAGTAAATGGTAATACAAATAATGCAGCAGCAATGGCGGCACTTACGGTAAATGAGGTTTTTATCATAGAAATTTTATAAATCATTAAATGCTGATAACGCTAATATAGTAATAGAAAATAAATACGATCACTGCTAAAAGAATACTTCTCTGTTATCAGCCGGGTTTACTTAGTTATCAAACCATCCGTAACTGCTATTG
>JBDSIC010000405.1:0-3532 GCA_039918195.1 Mucilaginibacter sp. | reverse complement strand
AGCGGTGACGTTATCAATAGCCAACTATTATTTTCAGCACAACTGGCATGCCGTAATGGTTACGTTTGTGGTGAGCATTGTTATCAGTTTCCTGATATTCTATTACCTGATAGAGAAGTATATCTACTCAAAAATAAAGCTTATTTACAAGCAGATACATAACCTAAAGCTTGGCCGCGACCTTCGCGATGCGATCGGCGAACACATTTCGGCAGACCCGATAAATGATGTGGAACTGGAGGTGGAGGAATGGGCCACGCAAAAAAAAAGCGAGATAGAAGGCTTGCGCAAACAGGAAAAGTTTCGCCGGGATTTTTTATCGAACATATCGCACGAGTTTAAAACGCCGCTGTTTGCCATACAGGGATATATTGATGCCATACAGGACGATGATTTAGAGGACAAGGAGATGGCCCGTAAGTTTTTGGATAAGGCGGCCAAAAATGTCGACAGGCTGAGCTACCTTATTAAGGACCTGGACGAAATATCAAAACTCGAATCGGGCGAGATACCTATAAACTATACCAAATTTAAAATAAACGACCTGATAAAAGAAGTAATAGAAGCTTCGGAAATGAAGGCCCGGCAGCACCATATCAAATTGGTGTTTAAAAACAAATATGATGATACAGTTATGGTAACTGCCGACCGGGAAAAGATAAGCCAGGTTTTCATCAACCTGGTAGATAATTCATTAAAATACGGCAGGGAAGACGGTACCACCGCCATAAGCCTTTTTGAGCTGCACGACCAGGTACTGGTGGAGATTACCGATGATGGTATCGGCATAGAAGAAAAGTATCTCCCGCGTTTATTCGAGCGTTTTTTTCGTACCGATAGCAGCCGTTCGCGACAGATAGGCGGTTCGGGCTTGGGGCTGGCTATCGTGAAGCATATTATTGAAGCGCACGAGCAAACCATTAATGTACGCAGTACTGAAGGTATGGGCTCCACATTTGGCTTCACCCTTAAAAAGGCTAAACAGCAAATAACCTTCCCAAATATACCTGTGTTAAAAAGTTAACATTAACTTAACATTGCGAATGTACCTTTGCTGCATAACAATTAGCAATGTCATTAAACAGCATTTTCCAGTATTTCGTTCCGAAGGATAAAAAGGTATTTTTTCCTTTATTTGAGCAGGCTTCGAGCAACGTGGTTGCCATGGCGACAATTTTAGTTGAAGCAGTTAATTCATCAAACCCCGCTTCGCGCGAGGAAATGTTTAAACAGATAGATAAGCTGGAAAATAAAGGCGATGAGTTAACTCACCAGATATACCTTGAACTGGGTAAAAACTTTATTACCCCCTTCGACCGTGAAGATATCCACTCGCTGGCCACAGCTATTGACGATGTTGCCGATTACATACATGGGGCTGCAAACCGCATGAACCTGTACCGTATAGACGACTTTAACGAGCATATCCGCAAACTATCTGAACTAATATTGCAGGCCAGCATTGACCTTGAAAAAGCAGTAAAAGAACTGAAAGACCTAAGGAATGTCCGGAATATCGCAGATTCATGCATCAGGATAAACAGTATTGAAAACCAGGCCGATTATGTATTTGACCGTGCCGTGGCCGACCTGTTCCTGTATGAAAAGGATGCCATCAACCTGATAAAATACAAAGAAATATACGCCGCGCTTGAAACCGCTACCGATATGTGCGAAGATGCAGCCAACGTGATGGAATCAATATTAGTTAAAAACGCTTAAGCAATTTATATCATTTATACATGGTTACCACCCTGCTTGTTGTTGTAATTTGCCTGGCAATAGTTTTTGATTTTATCAATGGTTTTCATGATGCGGCCAACTCCATTGCCACCATCGTATCAACCAAAGTTTTAACGCCGTTCCAGGCTGTGCTTTGGGCTGCCGCGTTCAACTTTTTAGCTTTCTTTATTATTAAAGACCATAAGGTAGCCAATACTGTAGCCAAAATTGTAATACAGGATTATGTAACCATTAACGTTATAATGGCAGGCCTTGTCGCAGCCATTACCTGGAATTTAATTACCTGGTGGTTTGGTATCCCATCAAGCTCATCGCACACGCTTATAGGCGGCTTTGCCGGCGCAGGCATGACTAACGCCATCTACATGGGTGTAAATCCTTTGGAAGCGGTTAAAATGGACTATATAGCCACTATAGCATCGTACATAGTTTTGGCACCGTTCATTGGCTTATTTATAGCCTATACCATAACCATATTGATCATGCGTGCGTGCCGGAATGCCAGGCCGGCTGCGGCCGAAAAATGGTTTAAGGCAGGCCAGCTGGTATCATCTGCCGCCTTAAGTTTTGCGCACGGTGGTAATGATGCGCAAAAAGTAATGGGTATTATTTACATCTCGCTGGTAACGTCAAAAGTAATTACAGACGGTTCGCATATGCCAGATTGGATACCGCTTACCTGCTATACCGCCATCGCCTTAGGCACCATGTCCGGCGGCTGGAAGATCGTTAAAACAATGGGTACCAAAATTACCAAGGTTACCCCGCTGGAAGGCGTTGCCGCCGAAGCCGCAGGTGCCATTACCTTAACCATTACCGAGCGTTTGGGTATCCCGGTATCAACTACGCATACCATTACAGGCTCTATCATTGGTGTAGGGTTAACCAAGCGTGTATCTGCTGTGCGCTGGGGTGTAACCATTAACCTATTGTGGGCCTGGATAATAACTATTCCTGTTTCGGCCCTGCTGGCTGCGGGCGTATATGCACTCATCCGCTTGTTTGCTTAAACCTTTTCGCTTTTTTAGGGTTAAAGGTATATGAAAAAGATAATCCTGTTATTGCCGGTACTATTTATATTAAGCACACTATCCGGTTGCGATACACTTAACCAGGTAGCTAAAACAGCCGCCGGACAACTGGGCAACCCATCCGCCTTTGAAATTGCTTCGGCATTAAAACAGGCGCTTGAACAGGGCACCAACAAAAGCTCGGATCAATTATCGGCAAAAAACGGTTTTTTTGGTAACGCGGCGGTGAAGATACTTTTCCCGCCCGAGGCGCAAAAGGCTGAGCAAACACTGCGCGCGATCGGTTTAAATTCGCTTTGCGATAATGTGATATTATCGGTTAACCGTGCCGCCGAAGATGCTGCCGACGAGGCTAAGCCTATATTTATCAGCTCCATAAAACAACTAACACTGCAGGATGCGACCAATATACTATTTGGCGATCCGGATGCTGCTACCTCATTTTTTAAACGCACTACGGTTAACCAGCTTACTGCAAAATTCAAGCCCATTATTAACGTAAGCCTTAATAAAGTTGGCGCAACCAAGTATTACGGCGATGTGGTAAGCACTTACAACAAAATTCCTTTTGTTACTAAAATGAACCCCGACATGAGTGATTATGTTACCCGTAAAGCAATCGAAGGCCTTTTCATCGAAATAGCTAAGGAAGAATTAAAAATACGCGAAACGCTGTCGGCCCGTACCACGCCATTAATGCAAAAGGTATTTGGCTATGCCGATACCAACAAAAATAAGCGGTAAGTATTTTCGATTTT
>JBDSIC010000404.1:0-4557 GCA_039918195.1 Mucilaginibacter sp. | reverse complement strand
TTTAAAAAACAAATAATTAAAGAAATAACAGTATAACTTGGCATTAAACAGACCTTTCAACAGAGGACCCAGGCCACCTTTTAAGAAAAAAGAGGCCGAACATAACATCAATCAATTTATTAAAGCTCCTGAAGTGCGCCTTGTGGGCGACAATGTGGAAACGGGTGTATTTTCATTAAGGGATGCACTGGCAATAGCCACTGAACAGGAGCTGGATCTTGTTGAAATATCACCTAACGCAAGTCCGCCGGTTTGTAAGGTAATAGACTATAACAAGTTTATTTACGAGCAGAAGAAAAAGCTGAAGGAGATAAAAAGCAACGCTAAGCAAACCGTTATTAAAGAGATAAGGTTTGGCCCTAACACTGATGACCATGACTTTGAGTTTAAACTAAAGCATGCCATTAAGTTTTTAGAGGCTAACGAAAAGGTGAGGGCTTATGTGCATTTTAAAGGCCGTGCCATTGTATACAAAGAGCAGGGCGAAATATTGCTGCTGAAATTTGCACAGGCGCTTGAAGAAGTGGGCAAGGTTGAGCAATTACCAAAACTGGAAGGTAAACGGATGTTTTTAACCGTTGCGCCAAAGGGTGGCAAAAAGTAGAAGCCTCACCCCAGCCCTCTCCGAAGGAGAGGGGGTTAGAAAGAAAAAAAAAATCGAAATTGATCCCGATAGCTATCGGGACGATATTAGAAATAAAGATAAAACGTTGCGAAACGTCTAAACACAAACAAATAAATAGAGTTATGCCAAAAATGAAAACCAATTCCAGCGCAAAAAAGCGTTTTAAGCTTACTGGAACAGGTAAAATCTCAAGAAAGAACGCATACAAAAGCCACATCTTAACCAAGATGTCGACAAAACGTAAGCGTAACTTAGGTCAGACCAGCTTAGTAAGTGACGCTGACACAGGTAACGTAAAACGTATGCTTTGTATCGGGAAGTAATTAACAAATTTTTTAACCAGGTTTTAGAGTATTAAAGATCACCGTAAAGGGGCACTCACTACCAAAAACAAAACAAGATGCCACGTTCAGTAAACGCAGTCGCTTCGAGAAGAAGAAGGAAAAAAATCTTGGACCTCGCCAAAGGTTATTGGGGTTCACGCAGCAAGGTATATACCGTTGCTAAAAACACAGTAGAAAAAGGCTTACAGTACGCATACCGTGACCGTAAGACCAAGAAAAGAGAATTTAGGGCTTTGTGGATACAGCGTATTAACGCGGGTGCACGCCAGCACGGAATTTCATATTCGCAATTAATGGGTAAATTAACCGCTAAAGAAATTGGTTTAAACCGTAAGGTTTTAGCTGATTTAGCGATGAATCACCCCGATGCTTTTAAAGCAGTTATTGATGCAGTAAAATAGTATCACCTTATTAAAAGTAAATCGTAACTATTATGTTACGTACATTAACCGCCTGATAATCAACATCAGGCGGTTTTTTGTTATTTCTAATGTTCTAACATGTAATATTTATTTCCATATTAAGGCAGATCTATCCCCCACAATAATGAGTCTGACTTTAAAAGCAATTGAAAAAATCAATGACTTTGCACCCTATGCCGAACAAATGCCGGGTGTGGTTATTATTCACCAGGTAGGAGTCTTTAACGTAGTTTACATGACGACAAACGGCCTGCGGCAATTGGGCGTAACGCTACAGGAACTCCGGGAAATGGGAGTGGAGTATTATCCCCGGTTTTTTAACATTGAAGACATGGAAGGTTTTATACCCAAAATGGAATCCCTGCTCACAAACAACGATCCCAAAGAATATTTCTCCTTTTTTCAGCAGGTGAAGATCAATACTAAAACAGACTGGACATGGCATATAAGTTCGGTGCGTATTTTTATGCAGGATGAGGAGGGTAAACCCTACCTCTCGATAACTACCGCTATCCCTATTGATAGGATGAAGCATATAGAAGCTAAAGCTGAGCGTTTGCTGGAGGAAAATATGTTTCTCAAAAAACATTCAAAGGCATTTGCAACGCTGAGCAAACGCGAGCAAATCATATTAAAGCTGGTTGCTATAGGTAAAAGTTCGCCCGAAATAGCACAGGAGCTATTTATCTCGTCAGAAACGGTACAAACACACCGGCGTAACATCAAGCAGAAGTTAGGCATATCAACAGGGTACGAGTTTACCGAGTATGCCCGGGCATTCGACTTGATATAGCATAAAAAAAGTCCCTGATATATTACCAAAGACCCTTTTTTTAGGTTAAGTACTGCAATTAATAAACCATGCTGCCGCCTACTTCTTCAATTGACTTTGGTTCGTTATCAATATCCATGTATTGTTTAAAGTTTTGTACGTCATCCTGTACCATATTCCTGAACAAAGGATTAATTATGTGGGCTATGCTTGCGCCAAAGCCACCTGCAGGCGGCTGGTAAGTAATAACCACATCAACCAGCGTACCACCGTCATCAGTATCGCGGAAACGCACTTTACCTGCATTATCAATAGATGAATGGGGCAGGGAGCTCCAGCCTATCATGTAGCCGGGTTCATCCTTTACTATTTCGGCATCCCAGCTTACTTTAACAACATTGGTAGGCAATTTTAATACCCAGTGCGATCGGCGGTCATCTATTACCTGTACACTATCCAAATGTTTCATAAAAAGGGGCAGGTTCTCCAAA
Source organism: Mucilaginibacter sp. (assembly GCA_039918195.1). GTDB lineage: Bacteria > Bacteroidota > Bacteroidia > Sphingobacteriales > Sphingobacteriaceae > Mucilaginibacter. The sequence continues at coordinate 1,903 of JBDSIC010000404.1, read as the reverse complement.
TTTCGCCAAAACTCGTACACCTGTGTGCGTGGCTTATTTACTTTAAATGATGAGCGTATGTTTACGTTGATCGCATCATCCGTGCTGGTTTTGCCCATTTTTGTATATAATTCGCAATGGCCTGTTAAACCGCGGTTTAACAGGTAACCGCCCGCGCCTATTTTAAGTATACTGGTAAACGGGCTTTTAAACAGGTTTTTAAAGCCGGATATACCAACTTTTATGCCACCGGCTATCGAGATATAACGTTCGGGCCAGGTTAAATTAACGGGCCCGCCTTCCGGGGCTGTGCCTTTATAACGGTTTATTACTTGTAATGCTGCGTTTGTCATGGTCATTTGTTTTTATATTCTTCCTTATATTAACACTATTAAACAGCCTAAGTTTTCTTTAAATTAAAATATACCAAATAAACGTAAAATGCAAATGCTGCCTTGCTAATGCGTTTTGTTATTGTACATTTGCAGTGCTCTGGTTCCTGTACGTGTCTTAACGTAAAGGATTAAAAGGGAATACGGTGTAAATCCGTAACTGTCCCGCAGCTGTAAGCTCTACAACCATAGCCCATTCAATAGCCACTTTCCCGATATTATCGGGATGGGAAGGCCGGGCAAAAGGGGAGTAAGTCAGAAGACCTGCCAAGCATAACATTTTATTCACAGCTTTCGGGGATTGAAGCTTGAATGTGCATATGCTGTCGCAAGCTTATCTCCATTCATTTTATTTCCACGGGATGCTACCGGCTTTTATATATGAAAAAAACTGTATTGCATTTTTATACAAACTTGTGCCCCCGGTGCATACTTGTATGTGCAATATTTTCTTTTTATGCAAGTACAACGCTGGCTCAAACCGATACCGTTAAAACCTTAAATGAAGTAAACGTTGATGCCGGGTCTGCCAGGCTGCCGGGTTTGGCGCCTATGCAATCCATATCCGCAGCCGATTTTTTAAAGGTAAGTGCTTTTAACGTTGCCGATGCCATACGTAATTTTGCCGGGGTTAACATACGTGATTACGGCGGTATCGGCGGATTGAAGACAGTATCGGTGCGAAGCATTGGTGCAGGCCATACGGCTGTGTTGTATGATGGCGTGCAGGTTAACGACGCGCAGAACGGCCAGGTAGACCTGGGCAGGTTTAATCTGAATAACGTTCAGCTGATAGCGCTATATACCCCGCAGCCAAATGAATTATGTATGCCTGCCCGCACTTTTGCCGCGGCAAGTGTGTTGACAATATCTACTGTAAAACCAAACCTGGACAGGTTCAAGCCTTATCAAATAAGTGCCGGTATCAAAGCCGGCAGCTTTGGCCTGGTAAATCCTTACCTGCAATGGCAACAGCGATTATCCGATAGCTGGTCGTTTATTTTGAATGGCCAAATACAGGATGCCGATGGCCGTTATAAATACCGGGACCCGTTTAAGGACGGCGTAACCGCCACCCGTATCAACGGCGATATTGCAGTCAGGCAAATAGAGGGGGCTTTGTACTGGGCTAAAACAGATAGTAATAAATTTCATATCCAGTTCAATATCAATAATTCGGACAGGGGTTTACCCGGAGCTGTTATACAGAACGCTGTATATGATAAACAGCGGCTGCAAAATAACGATGCCTTAGTGCAAGCCGGTTACCAGCGCATTTGGGACAACAGCTTTAAGTTGTTACTGAACACAAAAGTGTCGCGCAATTACCAGCATTATACCGATAGTAAGTACCTGGTAGAGGGCGGGGCGGATGACGAGTATACTTTAAAGGAGTTCTACCAGTCGGCGGCGCTATCCTATAAATTTTTGAAAAGCCTGGAAGTGTCTTACTCAACTGATATAGCCGTTACCGACCTTAACTCGCAGGTCTATGTTTATGCCTTTCCTACACGGGTGTCATTGTTTAATAA
>JBDSIC010000403.1:0-9956 GCA_039918195.1 Mucilaginibacter sp. | reverse complement strand
ACTGCCCGCCCAGGTGCGGAAATCTTTGGCGGTGAAATCCTCGCCGGTTATTTCCTTCAGGTAGTTGTTGATATCGCCCGAACCGATAGTACAGCGCTCATTGGCATCATTATAAAACTGGAACAGCTCCTTGCCCGGTATGTCGCGGCATTGTTTTACCAGTTTAGCCAGTTTTTTGCTTTGCAGCGATATGTCCTGGTACACGCCTTTTTTACCTTTGAAGGCGAAGCGCATCTTCGCACCTTCTATTTTAACATGCTTGTCCTGCAAGGTAGTTAGGCCGAACGAGCCGTAAAGTTTTTTGTACGATTCATTCCCCACCCTAATGCTGGTCAGCTCCATCAGGCGTACCACCAGCGCTACTACTTTCCTGTAATCGAGGTTGCGGCGGGAGAGGTCGGTATCCACCTGCTTGCGTATCTCGGGCAAATGCCCCGCGAAGGTTTGCAGCCGGTGATATTTAGATTGGTTACGTATTTTGTTCCATTGCGTATGGTAACGGTATTGCTTGCGGCCGGCTGCATCCACCCCGGTAAACTGCAGGTGCCCGTTCTCGTGCGGCGATATCCACACATTGGTGTAGGCCGGCGGTATCACCAGTTTTGTAAAACGCTCAATCAGTTCTTTATCCTTAACCACCTTGCCATCGGCATCAATAAAATTCCAGCCCTTGCCGCTTTTTTTGCGGGTATAACCGGGCATATTATCGGCCACATAACGCAGGCCCACGGCTTTCGCGGTCACCTTAGGGTCGCGGCCGATCTTTTCGAGTTTTTTTAGGAGGCGGTTCATATTTGTGGTAGTATAACACGGGAGAGAAAAGTTTGTTTCGGCGGGACTCCCCCCCCTGCCCCCTGTCTGCTGCGCAAGAAGGGGGAGTTTTATACAATTTCTTTCAACTCCTTCTTTGCGCAGCAGAGAGGGATGTCGAGCGAAGCGAAGACAGGGTGAGTCGACATCGCCGCCATCTTTATTTACTAACTCAACAATTTACCCTAAGCTGACCATCGCCTTTAAACAATTTTTTGACATTTGTTATTCATCTAAATAAAACTCACATCAACCATGAAATACATTTTTTTAGGCGACACAGGACTTAAAGTGTCCGAACTATGTTTTGGCACCATGACATTTGGCGGCAAGGGCTATTGGGAAGCCATTGGGCAAATAAAGCAGGAAGGCGTTAACGAACTGATGCAAGTGGTTATTGATTCGGGCATCAACTTTATCGATACAGCTAATGTCTACTCATTTGGCGAGTCTGAATTACTGTTAGGGCAATCTTTAAAGGACCTAAGCCTTAACCGTAACGAACTGGTGATAGCCACTAAGGTACGCGGCGTTATGAGCGACAAGCCAAACGATGTAGGCCTGTCTCGTTACCATATTTTTAATTCGGTTGACGACAGCCTGAAACGTTTGCAGCTGGATCACGTGGACATACTTTATGTTCATGGCGTAGACCTGCGTACGCCCATTGAAGAAACCATGCGCGCCCTTAATGATATTGTTTTGACCGGCAAAGTACGCTACATAGCCTGCTGCAACTGGCCCGCCTGGATGGTTATGAAAGCCCAGGGCATTGCCGAAAAACACGGCTGGAACAAGTTTAAGGGTCTGCAATATTTTTATTCGCTTTCGGGCCGCGACATTGAGCGCGAGGTATTGCCGCTGGCTGCCGACCAAAACCTGGCCGTATTACCCTGGAGCCCGCTGGCAGGCGGTTTCTTATCAGGCAAATACACCCGCGATGGCGATAAGGCCGGCGCACGCCGCGACGCTTTCGACTTCCCGCCCATCAACAAAGAAAAAAGCTACGACATAATTGATGTAATAACCGAAATAGGCAAACAGCACAACGTATCGCCCGCGCAGATAGCACTGGCCTGGGTACGGCTGCAAAAAGGCATTACCAGCACCATTATCGGCGCAAAAAATGTGGAGCAGCTGCAGGATAACCTTAAATCAACAGAAATAGAACTATCGGCAGATGAACTGCAAAAAATTGACCAAGTAAGCGCCCTGCAAAAAGAATACCCGCAGTGGATGGTAGAACGGCAGGGAACGGGGAGATAGGGCCTCACCCCGGCCCTCTCCAAAGGAGAGGGAGTTAACACCTCATTGCTTTACAGCAATGACGATTTTTTTTATTATTGCGCCAAACCCTTTTCAAGTCCTCTCCTTTGGAGAGGATCCGATAGCTATCGGATTAGGGGAGGCTCCGAACCACCTTCACCACATGCTCTACCGCATCGGCGTGCACATCTAAATGCGTTACAAAGCGGATGCGGTGTTTGTCGGTAGCGGCAGCCTTTATGCCTTGTTCATTGAGTTTTTGTAAAACAGTTTGGGCAGGTTCGGCGGTATCAAATAATACAATGTTGGTTTCTACAGGCATTACGCCGGTTACCCAGCGGCATTTGCCCAGTTCATCGGCCAGTATGCGGGCATGGGCATGGTCTATCTTTAACCTGTCTACATGATGATCGAGCGCGTAGATGCCTGCGGCTGCTAAAAAGCCTGCCTGCCGCATACCGCCGCCTAATACTTTACGCACTCGTCGTGCTTGTTTTATGGTATCCTTATCTGCGAGTAAAACCGAGCCTACAGGCGCGCCCAGCCCTTTTGAAAGGCAAACTGATATACCGTCGAAATATTCACCATAACCGGCGGCATGGTCGCCCGTATGTGCCAGTGCATTAAAAATGCGTGCTCCGTCCAGGTGAAGCTTCAGCCCGCGCTGGCGGCACAGGGCGGCGATGGGCTTGATATGTTCGAGGGTGTAGCAGCTGCCGCCACCTTTGTTCGCCGTATTTTCCAGCGCTACAAGGCTGGTGCGGGGATAATATACATGGTCCTCGTTTATCTCGGGTTCTATCATTTCGGCGGTGAGTATACCGCGATAGCCGTTCAGCAGCCGTGTTGATACGCCCGAGTTGAAGGCTATGCCCCCACCCTCATAGCGGTAAATGTGCGCGGCTTGGTCGGCAATCAGCTCATCCATAGGCTGGGTAAAACATTTAATGGCTATCTGGTTGGTCATGGTTCCCGAGGGGCAAAACAGGCCGGCCCCCATCCCAAAAATCGCGGCGGTTTTTTCTTCCAGCGCATTGACAGTTTCATCTTCACCAAAAACATCATCCCCTACTTTGGCGCTCATCATCGCGTCGAGCATACCGGGTGTGGGTTTGGTAATGGTATCGCTGCGGAGGTCGGCAGTTAATTGCATACAAGTAATAATTAAATCTTATTTTTAACGTTCGTTCAAATATCATAATCTTATGCGTCGTATACTGCTGTCCACTATCTTTTTTACAATAATTTTCTCGGCAGAAAGCTATGCGCAAAGTTTCAAAGCCGGCCATTACTATGATACCACCTTTACCAAAGTAAGCGGTTTAATAAACAGCAAGGGTACGTACATCTGGTTTAAAAAAGATAAAGACGCTGATAAAACGAAGATACCGGCAGCAGACATGAACAGCTATGTTGCAGATGCCGACAGTTTCGTGGTATCGCGCATGCCCGAAATGGTAAAAATACCCATAGTTAAAGTACTTATTAACAACCCTGTAAAGCTTTATGTAGCTAAACAAGGCTCTAAATTTAACTGGGGCTCAGTTTTAGCCGGGGTAGCCATTGGTGTGGGCACGGGTATTTCAACCGGCGTTAGTGTTATCCCCAATATGGGCGGCAACCAGGCTGTTTATTATTTATATGGTTACGGCCCCGATGACCTGTCGACGTTGGACGCTAAAAACTTTATACCGGTAATGAGCGGCATTATGAGCGACAGGCCCGATCTGGTTGAGAAGATAAAAAACAAAAAGATAAATATTAACAACATTGAAAAATGGGTTAATATTTATAATAAGGAAAGAGCGGCCACCACGGCATCTCCCACCAACACTGAGGGAAAATAATCTACTTAACGTAACCGTTGCCAATAAAATTTTTAGTGCTATTTTAGTAGCGCTAAACAACCCAGACCGTATGCGTAAAATTTTACCAATGTTATTGTTAATAGCTGTTACTTATACCGCAAGCGCGCAAAGCCTGCTGTTAAAAACTGGTTTGGGCTTAAGTATACCATCCGGCAGCGATGCAGGGCTTGCAGCCGGTAGTTGGCAAAAAGGCTATTATTACGATAAAGAAGGACACAAAGTAACAGGATTACTCAAAAATTACCTGCCCGACCCTGGGTTTTTGGGCAGAGGCGACAACCTGAGTTTTAAAAGCGACTCAAACGCGAAGAAACAAACCATCGCAGCCCGTGAAATAAGCTCATTTGTTATTAACTATGAAAATGGCCTGAGGGACAGTTTTATCATTACACAGTCGCCGTTACTAACCAAGCGGCCTATAGTAAGGCTGTTAATTAACAACTCAGTTAAGCTATACGGCTTGCTATACACTTTCTCAAGTGTTCCCGTACCAACCTTTAACCCACAAGGACAGTTAGCCGCGGGCGGCGGGTTTAGCCGCCATGGCACAAAAGAAGAATACTACTACGGTGTAGACGCAAACAACGTTGCCCAGGTAAACAGTACCAATTTTTATGCAGCCATTAACCAGGTAATGGGTGATAAGCCTAAGATAATAGAAGGTGTAAAAGCCGGTAAATATACGGTAGCCAAGTTGGATAAACTGATAGACTATTATAACCTTGATGCCGACAATCATGTAACATGGCACCAGGGGCACTATTATGATACAACGGGCAACATGATAAGCGGTTTTTTTGCAAAGAATATTTTAAACGGATTTGTAGCAGGCAGCGAGGGGGAAAAAATATTATTCAGAACCTCCCCTGCAGCTGAAACTAAAAAGCTTGACTATCATAATCTGAGGTCGTTTATAGTAACCTACGGCGAGCGGAGGGACAGCTTTGTAGTAAGCAAGGATTTGAAATTTGCCGCTACCCCGTTCTTAAGGGTTTTAACCAATCAACCTTTAAAATTATACAATATTTCGATGGAACTTTACAAGGGTAAAATTTACGATAAGTATTACGTTGGCCAAACACCCGACGATGTTACCGAGATAACCAGTAAAAACTTTAAAACCGCCATGAAAGAAGTAATGGCCGACAGTCCCGGATTTTTAAGGATGCTGGAGAAAAAACAGGTTGGGTATGACGAACGGGACTTGATATTTACTTACCTTAAAACCGGTATTTGGCCGCAGCCCACCGTGGCAAATTATTAGCTTCACAATGCTAAACATTAATCATATGCGTAAAATTATATTCCTGGTTTGCCTACTAACCACCTGCTTTACGGTAAAAGCTCAGCTATTTACTCCCGGCCTGGATGAAGGTTATTATTACGATAATACCGGCGCTAAGATCAGCGGGTTTATCAGGGCCGGCGAAAACCAGTTCTTCTTTAAAAAGTATAAAAAAGACGTATCCGAAAAGAAAATAGCTGCCGGCGATATTAAAGGATATGTGATGGGCAAAGATAGCTTTACCGTTTCGCGCAATCCGGTATTTAAAAAGCCGCCGTTTTTAAAGGTGCTTATTAATAACTCCACAAAACTTTACTTTTTTAAGGCGGATGAAAAGATAAGCTTTGAACCTGTTTCTGCAACATCAACCGGCTTCGCTGCCGGCACGGGTAAAGGCCGCAGTAAATATTATTTTTACGGTGCAGATCCTGACGCGCTGCAACTGATAACCGAAACAAATTTTATAGCGGCAATGAGCGAATTGATGGGCGATAAGCCGGAGATTATTGAAAGGGTAAAAGATAAAACCATCACTTTAAAAAACCTGGAAGAATGGGTGTTATTTTATAACCAGGAAAAGGCCGCTTATCCTACAGGTGCGCCGGCTAATAAATAATCCCCATAATCAGAATAAACAAAAAAGAATACCGTTTAATGTGACCGGGCAACGGGCCCCGAACTGAACACAAAAGAATGAACGCCAGGATAACACTTTTTATAATACTATTTTGCGGCGGCACTATAAGTGCACATGCCCAAAAGTGGCAGCCCGGCAGTTTTACCGATATTAAAGGCAACACCGAAACTGGCTTTATACGTGCCGACCCATCAGGCAAAGGGCCGGTAAAGGATGAGGCCTTTATCGAGTTCAAGCACGATAATAAGATGAACCCTATAAAGCTTAGCGCCGGCGAGCTGCGCTCGTTCATAGTAGCGCAGGATAGCTTTGTGGTAGCCCATGCCCCGGGTAACCAAAGCTGGGCAGGCAAAGAACTGGACTTTGTTAAGGTAGTGCTTGACGAGGAAATAAAGTTATACCTGGGCAGTGGCGGCAGCGGTGGGCGTGGTGTTTCTGTTAATCCCGGTTTAGCGGGTGGCATTGGCACGGGCGGCGGCGGTTATGGTGGTGTAGGCGGCGGTGTGGGTATATCTTTTGGCGGCAAGGGCGGCAGATCAAAAACGGCCTACTACTTTGGCGCAACCACCGCCGAAATGGAACCTTTAAGCCCGATAAACTTTAACGAGATTATGAGCGATATTATGGCCGACGAGCCCGAGGTGGTTGACCAGATACGCCAAAAAAAGTTCCACTTAGGTAATATCGAAACGCTTATAGCCTACTTCAAAAAGGTAAAGGCCTCGCATCAGCAATAAGCGGCAGCATTTATTACAGCCTGCAAAGCTTATTTAATATAGCAGCATGTTGAGGATATGCTGTAAGCATTACTATTTTTTCTGCCATTTCAAATTCGCTAAAATCAAAACCCGGCGCTACCGCGCAGCTAACCAACGAGAAACCTGTTTCGGCACCAACTTCGCTGGCAAACCAGAAGCCGGCGGGTATCACAATAGAAAATGAGCCGGTGGCCGCATCCGAAAGTTCATGTTTAATGTGGTTACCCTCCCCGTCGATCGCATGGATATGCAATGGCTCACCTTTATGAAAATACCATATCTCGTCTGACTTAAGCCGGTGAAAACCCGAATAATCCCCTGCCTGCAGCAAATAGTAAATAGAGGTGCAGGCTTGTTTAACTTCTGCCTCGCCTACACGTATAATTTCCTGCCGCGAGCGGAAAACCTCTTTATAGTAGCCACCTTCGGGGTGCGGCTGCATCAATAGCGATTCGATATAATAAGATGCCGGCAGTGTGCTCATGGTGTATTTTTGGAAAAACGAAAATGCTGAAAATAGATCAATTAGCCTATATATCGGGTGTGTTTTTTAACATCAAAATCAGCTATCTAATAAACAAAATAGGTTACTAATTAATAACCGCCGTTAATTTGTTTTGAAAGTGTTTATTATAACTTTGTACACACATATTAAAACCAATCATAAATTATAACCAAATGGCAATAACTTGCAAAGCAGCGCTGGCCGATGGCAAAGGCGGATATGTAATTGATAATATTTTAGTACAAGACCCCAAAGAAGACGAAGTACTGGTAAAAATAAAGGCCGCCGGCCTTTGCCATACCGACTGGGATTCGCTTACCTGGGGGAAAATATTTGTATTGGGCCATGAGGGTGCGGGCATTGTAGAGAAAGTTGGCAGCAAGGTTAAACACGTAGCCGTGGGCGATAAAGTACTGCTTAACTGGGCAACCCCCTGCGGCAAGTGCTTCCAATGCCAGGAAGGCAACCAGAATATATGTGAGAACAATTCACCGGTAGCGGCGGGCGGTAACGGTTATACACCCGGTCACGCCCATATAGAAGGAACCACTTACAAGGGCAATAATACCGAACGCTCTTTCAACATTGGCACTTTGGCCGAATATACTTTGGTGAAGGATGTTGCCGTAGTAAAAAACCATTCCGAAAAAATGTCGTTCCCGGCGGCGGCTATTATTAGCTGCGGGGTGATGACGGGCTATGGCTCGGCGGTGAACGTGGCTAAGGTAGCGCCGGGTACATCGGTTGTGGTGTTAGGCAGCGGCGGCGTGGGCTTAAACACCATACAAGGGGCAAAAGTTGCCGGGGCGACAAAGATCATCGCTATTGACATAAACCCGCAGCGTTTAGAAATGGGCGTAAAATTTGGTGCCACGCACACCATTTTAGCCGACCGCAACGATACTAACCTGCTAAAGGCAGCCGAACAGGTAAAAGCCATGACCAGCGGCCGCGGTGCCGATTACTGCTTTGAATGTACCGCCATACCGGCACTGGGCGCAGCCCCGCTGGCCATGGTGCGCAACGCGGGCGTAGCCGTACAGGTAAGCGGCATCGAGGAAGACCTTACTATTGACATGAAGTTGTTTGAGTGGGATAAGATTTACATTAACCCGCTATACGGCCGCAGCCGCCCGCAGATAGATTTTCCGCGGATAGTTGACCTGTACGAAAATGGCAGCATCATGCTGGAAGAAATGATAACCCGCACCTATCCTATCGAAAACTTAGCCCAGGCTTTTGAAGATATGCTGGCAGGGCGCAATGCAAAGGGCGTAATTGTTTTTGATTAACTTCAGCATGTCAAAATTCAGAACCATTAATTCGTCCACCCACGTTGAGGGGTTGGAGCATATACGTTTCATCACTGTAAAAACCCCGCACTTGAAAGGCCGCGGCGATATTTGCGTGTTTGTGCCGCCCGGTACCGAAGTGGATGAAACGCTGCCCATCGCCATTTTAATGCATGGTGTTTATGGAAGCGCCTGGAACTGGATATACAACGGCCAGGTACATCTTTCGGCCTTAGAAATGATAGCAAACGGCGAAATACCGCCCATGCTTATCGCCATGCCGTCGGATGGTTTGTGGGGTGATGGCTCGGGTTACCTGCCGCATAACGGTTACGATTTTGAGAAGTGGATAACCGAAGTGGTTCCCGAAGCGTTAACCGAAATGATACCCGGCGCTACTGCTCAATCACCGCTGTTTATTGCGGGCCTGTCCATGGGGGGCTTTGGCGCTTTGCATTTGGGTGCCAAATACGGTAATTTGTTTAAGGCGATAGCCGGGCACTCGTCTATCACCTCGCTGCCGCAAATGAAGCTTTTTGTGGAAGAGGACCTGGCCAATTATGCCCAGGCCGATAAAACGGACGAAGATGTACTGGCAACGATATTAAAGTACCGTGACAACCTGCCGCCCATCCGTTTTGATTGCGGCGAAACAGACCTGCTAATAGATTACAACCGCCAATTGCACCACGACCTGCTTCAACACGGCATATCGCACATTTACCAGGAACACCCCGGCCAGCACGAATGGGCGTACTGGGCAAAGCATATCAGGACATCGTTGCTGTTTTTTGCGGAGCAGTTATAAAAAGCTTTGACAACTTTTAAAAAGTTGTCAAAGCTAAATACCCATTACTTATTATCCCACTTATCAGTTCTAAAAGGCTCAGCCGGCAAACCTGCTGAATTTTGCAGGTTGGTGACCGGGAAATTTGTAAACGCATAGCGTAACGCCTTTACAGGCAGCGGCGTACCTGCCGGAATAGTTAATGCCACCGTATTACTCCTTATAACAGCCGTTGCCTGGCGGAATACACTATCAGTGCCCGCTACATAAAAATGCTGGGCAAGGGGTTTGCTACCACCAGAATTTAAGCCGTTCGCGGTGCCGGGTACATAACTGATAACAAGCTGTTTGCCCTTCACTACATGACCTGCATATTGCGGCCCCAAAGCCTGCACATTCTTTTTGCCATAGGTTTGGTTAAGCGCTAAAAATGCCAGTCGGTTAGCCGTAGGTGTTTTGTTGAGCCAGTGAATGTTGACGATCTCATCTATATCCATATTTACAGCCATGCCGGTATTGGGCGTGCGGGTACGCACCAGCGTTTGGTATTCCCGGAAACGGGCATAATCACTCGCCTTCGGATCGTCGCCCCAGGGTTTGGTAACAAAATATTTGGATGCGTAGGGCGTCATCTGCACAAAATAAAACGGCAGGTCGCCTTGCCTAAAAATAGCACGCCAGTCCTTTATCATGGCTGAATTTAAACGGGTGTACATTTCGGCGGGGTTATCGCGGTTGCCTTCGCCCT